>DASRLM010000445.1:0-3366 GCA_035648455.1 Puia sp.
GTGCTGCTGGTGGGCGCCAGGTTATGCCGGCAGGCTTCCTCCGGAACGGAGGTATTCAGAAAGATATCCGCTTTTTTGGCGAGCTGGGAATGTTCGTTGCCGGCCATGCCGATCAGCGGGTGCCCGTCTCGGTTCAGCAAAGGCATAAGCACTTTGATCTCCGGGCTTTCACCGCTTTTGCTGATGAGCATCACCACATCGTTGCCGGCGATCATACCGAGGTCGCCGTGAATGGCGTCTCCGGCATGCATGTAGGCGGCGGGCGTGCCGGTGGAATTGAGGGTAGCCACGATCTTCTTTGCCACAATCGCGCTTTTCCCAACGCCGCTGATCACGAGCCGGCCTCTGGAAGCGATGATGATTTCCACGGCGCGTACAAACTCGTCGTTGATAAAACCTTCCAGTCCTGCAACGGCAGCGGCTTCTTTACGGATGACCCGAAGAGCGGATGACTTGATGGATGCTGTTGTCATGAATCAGCGCAAAATTATGCCTTTCCTGAGGCTAAGCCCCTGTTCAAAAGGGAATTTTTAACAAAAGCGGGCTTTTATTCGCCCCTAAATTTTGTACCTTCGCCGACCTGTATCACCAGACGGCGCTCAATTCTTAGATAACTGCTGCTTACCATACCGTTTTTATTGATTATCTTATGACTTTCCACGCTACTGACTGTGTGAAGGAAAATTAACGAGCATGGCAACAACTTCAACGAAGAAAAAAACTATTAAAAAAGAGACCATATCCCCCGCAAAGACGTCCAAAAGCATTGTAGATCCAAAATTACTGGCCCACCTCCAGGAACATTTCGGATTTGACGGATTCAAGCAGGAACAGGCAGCCATCATCCAGAACGTTTTGAACGGCAAAGACACTTTCGTGATCATGCCCACCGGCGGCGGCAAAAGCCTTTGTTACCAGCTTCCGGCCATGATGAGCGAAGGCGTGGCCATCATCGTGAGCCCGCTGATCGCGCTCATGAAAAACCAGGTGGACCTGGTGCGGGGCTACAGCGCCAAGGACAATGTGGCGCATTTCCTCAATTCCACCCTGAACAAAAAACAGATCAAGGTGGTGCATAACGACCTCCTGAACGGACATACCAAGATGCTCTATGTAGCGCCAGAAACCCTTACTAAACAGGAAAACCTGGATTTCTTCAGCGACCTGAAGATCTCTTTCTTTGCGGTGGACGAAGCGCATTGCATATCGGAATGGGGGCATGATTTCCGGCCGGAATACCGGCGCCTGCGCGAGATCATGGACCTGGTAAACCCTCATGTGCCGGTGATCGCCCTAACGGCCACGGCTACTCCAAAAGTGCAGAGCGATATCGTGAAGAACCTCGCGCTGCGCGATCCGGCCATATTCATCTCCTCTTTTAACCGGCCGAATTTATATTATGAAGTACAGCCCAAGGAGAAAAAGGATTTAACGATCCGGAACATTGTCAAATTCATTTTAGGACATAAAGGCAAGAGCGGCATCATTTATACACTCAACCGGAAAACCACGGAAGAGCTGGCGGATATGCTGGTGGCCAATGGCATCAAGGCCGTAGCCTATCATGCGGGGCTGGATTCCAAGCTGCGCGCGGAAAGACAGGACCTGTTCATGAACGAAGACGTGCAGGTGATTGTGGCAACCATCGCTTTCGGGATGGGGATTGACAAACCCGATATCCGGTTTGTGATACACTATAACATTCCCAAGTCCATTGAAAACTATTACCAGGAAACCGGTCGCGCGGGGCGCGACGGGATGGAAGGGATATGCATACTCTATTATTCCCATAAAGACGTGCAGAAGCTCGAACACTTCATGAAAGACAAGCCGCTCTCTGAAAGGGAAGTGGGTGCACAGCTCATCAACGAAACAGTAGGCTACGCGGAAACGGGTGTTTGTCGCCGGAAGGTATTGATGAGTTATTTCGGAGAAGAATATACCGCGGAGAACTGCGGTGAATGTGATAACTGCCGCCATCCGAAAGAAAGGGTGGAAGGGAAGGACAATGTGGTGAAAGCGCTGAAAGCCATCAAGGCACTCGACGAACGATTTGCCTCGGACTATACCGTGAATGTGATTGTGGGAAAACTCACCCCGCAGCTGATGATGTTCCGGCACGAAGGACTGGCTGAATTCGGCATCGGCAACGACGAATCCGAATATTTCTGGAACTCTATACTCCGCCAGATGCTGCTGGAGGATCTGCTGGTCAAGGACATTGAGGAATATGGCGTGCTGAAGATCACGAAGAAAGGCCAGGACTTTTTAAAGAAGCCGAAATCCTTTCCGATCGTGCTCAACAACGCCTTTGAAGAAGCCAATGCGGAAGATGATGAAGAAGCCGCAGAGGCGGTTCCGGAAACTGCCGCCAGCGATGAGAAACTGTTTGAGATGCTGAAGGATCTGAGGCAGAAGGAATCGAAGAAGAAAAACCTGCCGCCCTTTGTGTTGTTCCTGGAGAATTCGCTGCAGGACATGGCCACTTATTTCCCAACCACCACCCTCGAGCTTGAAAGATGCCAGGGCGTAAGCAAAGGAAAAGCCATCCGTTACGGTAAGCCCTTTATCGAACTCATCGCGAAATACGTGGAAGAAAACGACATCGAAAAACCCGATGATTTCGTGATGAAGACAGTGGCGAACAAGAGCATCAACAAGGTTTATATCATCCAGCAGATGGACAAAAAGATCCCGCTGGAAACCATCGCCAAAAACAAGGACATGCGCCTGGATGCCCTGCTGGAAAATATGGAAACTATTGCCGCCAGCGGCACGCGGCTGCACCTCAACTACGTCATTGATGAAATGCTGGACGAATCCGAGCAGGACGAAATCCTGGATTATTTCAAGGGCTGCGAAACAAGCAGTCTGCAGCTGGCCCAGCAGGAGCTCGCCGACGGGAATTACACCTGGGAGCAGCTGAAGCTGATGCGGATTAAGTTTTTGAATGAGTATGGGATGTAATCTGGGTCCAAAAGCCAGGTTCTCATTTCCTCTAAAGGCCTTGTCTGACGCTAAAGAACAGAAAACCCGTTCATTATCAACCTATTTTGATCATTGAAAAGGAGCAATCCTTTGGGTAAATTCATAAAATCCCCTATTTTTGCTGCCCTTACTAATTACTCTGATCGCTCGGATATGGTAGTTGGTTTGGAACGGCGATCCGCCTTCGCCCTGCTTCGGCAGACGAGGACGGACACCGGATGGTGCGGTAGCTCAGTTGGTAGAGCAAAGGACTGAAAATCCTTGTGTCGGCGGTTCAATCCCGCCCCACACCACAAATAATGTCTAAATGGCTTGTAAATCAATATTTTACAAGCCATTTTTATTTTTCGGGACATTATTTGGGACACTGTCTTAGGG
>DASRLM010000446.1:0-3593 GCA_035648455.1 Puia sp.
GAGTTATCCCTATCAAATCCACACTTTCGAAGAATACCTTTCCGAGTATCAGAAAAGCATTGAACAGCCCGAAAATTTCTGGACGGGTGTTGCGGAACATTTTACGTGGAAGAAAAAATGGGACAAAGTGCTGGAGTGGAACTTCAAAGAACCGAGGGTAAGCTGGTTCCAGGGAGCAAAAATGAATATCACGGAAAATTGTCTGGACCGTCACCTGGCAGACAAGGGAGATCAGCCAGCCATTATCTGGGAGCCGAATGATCCGAATGAGAAAAACCGCATCCTGAGTTTTAAGGAACTGCATGAGGAGGTCTGCCGTTTCGTTCAGGTCCTAAAAAATAATTCGGTAAAAAAAGGCGATCGCATTTGCATTTATATGCCGATGGTTCCTGAAGCTGCAATTGCCGTGCTGGCCTGCGCCCGCATGGGCGCCATCCATTCTGTGGTTTTCGGCGGTTATTCGGCACAGAGTATTGCCGACCGCATTGAAGATGCACAATGCAGCCTGGTGATCACCGCCGATGGCGGTCATCGCGGAGGCAAGGATATCCTGCTGAAAGACACTATTGATGAGGCGTTGCAGAAAACAGGGCACGCAAAAAAAGTGATCGTGCTGAAACGCCTGGGCAACAGGATAAACATGAAGAAAGGAAGGGATATCTGGTGGCATGATGAAATCAAAAAAGTAGAAGCACATGGCGTAAAAGACAAGGCGGCAGAAAGCATGAATGCGGAAGATATCCTGTTCATTCTCTATACCTCCGGTTCCACCGGCAAACCCAAAGGCGTAGTGCATACCAATGCAGGATATATGATTTTTACCACTTATAGCTTCGTGAACGTTTTTCAGTATCAACCCGGACAGGTCTATTTCTGTACGGCAGATATTGGCTGGATCACCGGGCACAGTTATACAGTATATGGACCATTATGTGCCGGCGCCACCACGGTTATGTTCGAAGGAATTCCTTCCTGGCCGGATCCGGGAAGATTCTGGGATATCGTGGATAAATATAAAGTGAACATTCTCTATACGGCGCCCACCGCCATTCGCAGCCTGATGGGTTATGGTCTCGGACCGCTGAAGAATAAGGACCTGAGTTCTTTAAAAGTGCTGGGAACTGTTGGAGAACCCATCAATGAAGAAGCGTGGCACTGGTATGATGAACATATTGGAAAACATAAATGTCCCATCGTAGATACCTGGTGGCAAACTGAAACCGGGGGCATCATGATCTCCAATCTTGCGGGAATCAGTCAGGGAAAACCTGCCTTTGCCACATTGCCGTTGCCTGGTGTGATCCCGGTGCTTGTAGATGAAAACGGTCATTCCGTACCCGGATCAGATGCTTCAAAAGATGGCGTATTTCGTAAGGGCGCTACCGGTTTACCCGTTACCGGAAATCTTTGCATCCGTTTTCCCTGGCCTTCCATCATTCGCACCACTTACGGAGACCATGAGAGATGCCGCCTGAATTATTTTGCCACTTATCCGGATAAGTATTTTACTGGTGATGGCGCGTTCAGGGATGCAGAAGGTAACTATCGCATTACCGGCCGGGTAGATGATGTGTTGAATGTAAGCGGTCACCGCATCGGTACGGCAGAAGTGGAAAATGCCATTAATATGCATCCCGACGTGGTGGAGAGCGCCGTAGTGGGTTATCCGCATGATATTAAAGGCCAGGGCATTTACGCCTTTGTGATCCTCAGCGGTGAAAGCCGGGAAAAAAACCTGGATAAAAGCAGTGTGGCCAATACGGTAATCAAAATCATCGGCTCCATTGCGAAACCGGATAAAATTCAGTTTGTAAGCGGGTTGCCAAAAACACGCAGTGGAAAAATCATGCGGCGCATCCTGCGCAAAATTGCAGAAGGTGAAATGGATAAACTGGGTGATACCAGTACGCTAACGGATCCTGCCGTGGTGGAAGAAATTGTAAAGGGGAAAGTATAATTTATTCGTCTCCGGGTTTGCCTTCTTTCCGGATCACCACCTGCGCGCCGATGGGCAGCAGGTCGTAGAGTTCGTCTACATCCTCATTCTTCAGGGCGATACATCCGTTCGTCCAGTTCTGGTATAAGTCTACCGCCATATCATCATGCGGCCAGGTGCCGTGGATGGCAATGCCGCCACCGATCCTCGCATTTTTGGGAATGAGTCCCCTGGTCTTTCGTTCCTTGAATTTTTCGAGATCCGCCTGCGTGGGAAAATCGATCAGCATCATCTTGTCCCATTTTTCATGGGGGCGTTTGGAAGCAATATGATAAACGCCTTCCGGCGTTTTACGGTCGCCCTCCATCATTTTATCATCGAGAGATTTGCTGCCGAACACCACGGGGTAAGTGGCATACCAGCCATCCTGGTCATACACTTTGAGTTCATAGGTTTCTTTCAGGATCACCACGGAAACATCACCGTTCAGTTGCCGGTGAAAGAAACGTTTGTGGGAAGATCTTCGGGATCCGGCATCCCGGAAGGCCAGTAAACTTGTTGCGGTCAATCCGACCAGGATCATCTTTTTAACGTTCATGCGGGCAGATCTTTAGATTTTTTGAACGCATTTTGATCCTGATATATTTTTCATGTTGATAATTTTCCGGCTGTTTAACAAAAAAAAGTCCCTGCCATGCAGGGACGGGGCCTGGATCTGGAATGGATTCTTAAAAAGAAATTGATTCCATTTTAAGGAAACTTTACCAATTGCTTAACCGGATGCCAACCGTATAAGGCACCTGGTCCAGTCCTTTTTTGAACATGCTCTGCGTGGCAAGGGATCCGTATAGTTTCACCGGGCCCAGCTGGAGTTCGGCGATCCAGGAAATTTTCCACGGCCGCAAATCAAAATCATCGTGCTCCTTTTGTTTACCGGATTCATCGCTGATCAGTTTCTGCCGCGCAGAATACAGATAACCCGCGCTCGCCCCGATGCTCAGTCCGAATCCGTCCCGCAGGTTCGGGGTAAAGTTAAAATTCAGCATCAGGGGAATGGTAAAGTAATCCGCAGCCAGTTTGTTTTTGCTGTAGTTTTTGGTGTCCATGATCACTTTGGTGGGGTCCGTGAGGTATTTAATATTATCGCGGTAGCGGTAATTGTTCAGTTCAATGCCAAATCCATATTTCAGGTTTACCACATGTTTGATCATATTGAGGCGTTGCATAAAAATCAGGATATCCACATTGACTGATTTATTGGCCTTCAGATGAAACCAGTTATCGGCGGAACCAGGCGCAAATGCCTGGGCTTCCGGACCGGCATAGTTGGTGCGATCGTTAAAATTGGAAAAGCCCAGATCCACCACCAGCCAGTTGGTGCTCAGGTTGGAAGGACTGATGCGGTTGGCATGCGAATGCATACGATGCCAGTGCTCCCATTTTTTCCCATGTGGGTGCACCGGAAAATCCATGGGTGCTGATGCGGTATCCGTTGCATTTTTTGACGCAGAATCCTGTTGTGTAAATCCGGCCAGGGAAAAGCACAACATACCCAGTACAATCATTCCCTGCTTTATCGTGTTCATCATAAACGATTGATTATTTTTTAAGATTGAATTGAAATACGCTGACCCTTATTTTCTGCCGTTGATTGTCT
>DASRLM010000447.1:0-7233 GCA_035648455.1 Puia sp.
ATCGAGACGTATATTCAGTTGTTAAACGAGTTTATTTGATTGTTGATGGTATATGGTTGATGGTGGATGGATCCAGGTGCGAATCCCAACTATAAGTCCATCCACCATCGACCATATACCATTAACCTGGAATTTGTAAAGCCAAAAAAATCACCAATGAAACTATGGCAGAAAGACGGATCAAAAGTCAACGAGATCATTGAAAAATTCACGGTCGGCCGGGATAAGGAGTTCGACATCCTGCTGGCCGCCTATGATGTGGAAGGCTCCATGGCACATGCCGCCATGCTGGAAAGCATCGGCATGATCAGTAAGGAAGAAGCGGTATCCATTCAAAAAGCATTGGGGAACATGCTGTCCGATATCCGGGAAGGGCGTTTTCAGATTGAAACCGGCGTGGAAGACGTTCATTCCCAGGTGGAATTCAATCTCACCAAAGCCATTGGCGAAGCCGGTAAAAAAATTCACAGCGGCCGCAGCCGGAATGATCAGGTGGCCGTTGACATTAAACTCTTCCTTCGCGCCGAAATTCAAAACATTAAAGAGGAAGCAAAGGGTTTGTTTGACCTGCTGATCTCCCTGAGCAATCAATATCAGAATGACCTGCTCCCCGGATATACCCATCTGCAGATCGCCATGCCCTCTTCCTTCGGTTTGTGGTTCGGAGCTTACGGGGAAGGCCTGACCGATGACCTGGAAATGCTGGCAGCCGCTTACCAGATAGCCAACAAAAACCCGCTCGGCAGCGGAGCCGGATATGGTTCTTCTTTTCCGTTAAACCGAAAAATGACCACGGAATCGCTTCATTTTTCTTCCCTTCATTTCAATTCGGTTTATGCGCAGATGAGCCGCGGTAAAACGGAAAAACTGGTTGCCTTCGGTATGGCTTCCATAGCGGCAACCCTGTCCCGGCTGGCCATGGACTGCTGTTTATACATGAATCAGAATTTCGGATTTATTTCTTTTCCCGACGAACTGACAACGGGAAGCAGCATCATGCCACATAAAAAAAATCCGGACGTTTTCGAATTGATCCGGGCAAAATGCAACCGCATCCAGGCCATCCCGAATGAACTCAGCCTGCTCATAACCAATCTCCCCTCGGGCTATCACCGGGATATGCAACTGACCAAAGAGATTTTGTTTCCGGCCATAGAAGAGTTAAAGGCATGCCTGCAAATGACCGGGCTGATGTTGTCCAATATCCGGATCACCAAAAACATCCTGAAAGATGATAAATATAAATACCTCTTCAGCGTGGAAGCCGTGAATGAACTCGTAAACCAGGGAATTCCATTCCGGGAAGCCTATAAAACCATCGGCAACCAGATTGCCGGCGGCAATTTTTCATTTGATTCCGCCCGCCTTTTGCAGCATACTCATGAAGGCAGCCTGGGCAACCTGTGCAACCCCGAGATCATGGCGGAAATGGAGCGCGTGCTCGCCAAATTCCGGTAACTTTATAAAAAATTTATATGAAATTCAGGAATCCCTTCCGGCTTTTCATGCCCTTGCTTTTACTCATCTCCGCCGGCACCTTTGCGCAAATTACAAAAGAAGAAAAAAAGAAAGCGGAATATGAAAAGCTCAGTGCCATCATAGAGGCACGCCAGTATACTTTTGTTGCGCAAACGGCCACGTCAATGAGTGGACGGTCCCGTCAACTCACGGGCATCTATACCTTAAAGATTCATCACGACAGTCTGGAGGCGGATCTGCCCTATTTCGGTCGCGCCTATTCTGCTACTCCGGGAGATACCAACGGAGGCATTAATTTCAGTTCCACGGCTTTCTCATACACGATAAAGAATACCAAAAACGGTGGCTGGTTTGTAACGATCATACCCGAAAATAAAAACAAGGCCAGCAAACTGGATCTGAGTATTAGCGGAGGCGGTTTTGGAACACTCCAGGTAACCAGCACCAACCGCGATATGATATCTTTTTACGGGAACATCAGGCCCAATTCAAATCCAAAGTGAGTTCAGGGTTTAACGCGCTGCACCGTATCCTGGCCGGCAATGATGGATCCGGCGCTGAGGGCGATCGCCCGGATGATCTCCGTCATGTTTTTCATGTCCAGCGTTTCCAGTTCATCTTTTTGCGTATGATAAAATTGTTCCGAATCCATTTTTGATGTGGAGATGGTGTGCGCCGGAACGCCCAGTTTGGCGAGTGTGGCATTGTCCGATCTGAAAAATAATTGCTGATCCGGATAGGGATCCGGATAAAATTTAAATTTACTCCCCTTCAGATTTTTTTCCAGGATAGCCGCCATATCCGTTTTGTGATACCCGGTGATATAAGCAGAATTCTTTCCCCACTTGCTTTCCATTCCGATCATTTCAATATTTAACATGGCCATTACTTTATCCGGATCCAGCTGTTTGGAGAAATAAGCAGATCCGAATTCGCCGATTTCTTCTGCTGTAAACGCGGCGAATATCAGGGTGCGTTCATTATTTTTCAGTTTGCTGAAATATTTGGCGAGCGTAATTACTGCGGTGGTGCCGGAGGCATCGTCATTGGCTCCGTTGTAAATGGAATCTCCCTGTGCGTCCGGCTTCCCTATGCCCAGGTGATCGTAATGGGCTGAAAAAATAACGTACTCGTTCTTTAAAGATATGCCGGGAAGAACGCCTACGAGGTTAGTTAATGATTTCTTTATCGTGTCCTGTTTGATGTGGATGCTGAATTGAGCCGGGTTTGAACTGGTTAAAATAAATATCCTGTTTCCGGATTCCTTAAACGAAGGCATGTGAATATGCGCATACCGCATAAATCGTTTAGAAAAACTGGTATCCACCAGTATCAGGAAATCCTGGCTTTCATCCATGTATTTATAAAAAACTTCTCCGAAATCATCCCCTTTTTTGACAAATACCTTGTGATAGTGACTGTGCTGAGTAACCAAAAGATCCGGTGCAGCGCTAAAAGCAAAAATCCGTTCAGGGTCCAATGATTGACCATCCAGCGTAACCCTGACTTCGGTTAATTTCGCATTGATCATCGTAAAACGCTGCCTGTAATCCTGGCTTCCGGGAAGTGGTTCTAATCCTGCAGATTTAAATTCCCGGCTGATGAAAGCAGCGGCCTTCTCAATTCCGGGAGTATACACCTGGCGCCCCTGCATGTCATCTGCAGACAAAATTTTTTCGATACGGGTAACTTCATACTGACGGATTAGGTTGCCGGGTAACTGAGCAGCAACTGAACTGCTGAACAATATCAGCAGCGGCAAAAACAGGAATCTTCTGCTGGCTGGGATCAAATGTTCCGGCACGCTTTCTTCTTTTGCAAATTTACACATCTATACATTTCCACATTATCCTACAAACTCATCATCTCCTTAAACTTAACGGTTTGCCTGCGGCTCACTTCAATCTTTTCGCCTCCTTTCAGTTCCAGCAGTAAACCGCCATTAAAATAAGGTTCTATTTTTTCAATCAGCCGCAGATTCACGATGTGTTTTCGGTTGGCCCTGAAAAAAACTTTCTCATCCAGCCGTTCTTCCAGTGCGTTCAGGGATTTCAGTATAAGCGGTTTGTGCGGTCCAAAATAAATCTTGGCATAGTTGCCTACACTTTCGAATAAACGGATGTCTGCGAGTTTTACGAACCAGCATCTTTCCCCGTCTTTAACAAATACCTGGTCCGTTTCATGTAACAGGCTTTTATTTATGGCAATCTCTTCGTCGGAAACTCCTTCGCGGTCGCGGTTTTCTTCGAGATGCAGTTTTTGAAGGGCATCCGCCAGCCGCCGGGGTTCCACCGGTTTCAACAGGTAATCCAGCGCATTCACTTCAAAGGCCTTCAGGGCATAATCATCATAGGCCGTGGTAAAAATCACGTCGGGTGCCTTCTCGAGTTCGGCGAGCATATCAAAACCGGTTTTCCCCGGCATCTGGATATCCAGAAAAATGAGATCCGGATTGAGGCTGTCAATTTTTTCAATGCCCTCATTGGCATTGGCCGCTTCGGCGATCACTTCTATTTCAGGAAATTCCAGCAACAATTTTTTTAATTCGTTGCGGGCCAGACGCTCGTCGTCAATGATCACTGCTCTTATCATAATGTATATTTTAGGCCAGTGGAATGTGTAAAACAGCTTCTACCGTATTGCCATTCACTTCCCGGATATCAAAATTCGCCTGATCTCCAAAAAGCAATTGCAGCCGGTTCCGCGTACTCATCAGCCCGAATCCGTCTTCATTCTTCAACCCGGTCAGCCTTCCTGTATTGCGGATCACCAGTTCATGATAATTCTCCCTGATATCTGAAACAATGGTCACCGTTCCCCCCGTTAGTTGTTTGCTGATCCCGTGTTTGATGGCATTCTCCACCAGGGTTTGCAGCATCATGGGTGGGATGGGTTGACTGAGTGTATCATCCGAAATATCGTATTGCACCTGCAGGCGGTCCTCAAACCGGATATGCTCCAGGGCCAGATAGTCCTTCACAATATTCAGTTCCTTTTCAAAAAGTACCGTCTCCTGTTTTTCCGTTTGCATGCTGCTCCTCAGAATATTGCTCAACTCGGTAATGGCCTTTCTGGCACGTACGGGATTTTCGTCTATCAGAGCCCTGATGCTGTTGAGGGCATTGAAGATGAAATGCGGATTGATGTGCGACTTGATCGTTTTCAGTTCCAGCTCTTTCACCAGCGCCTCCAGTTTGAGTGTATCCAACTCCTGCTTGCGGCTCTTATCTATGAAATGATAGAAATAATAAATCAGTGTCCATGGAATAACATACATCCCATTCTCCAGGTTGATCAGCAGCAGGCGTGTTTCAAAAGTCCTTTTTCCGCTGGATAGTCCGAGCCAGTAAATCACCCCGATCCGGATCAGGGCATAGCCCATACAAACGATCAGTATGCCGATCAGGAATTTCGGTAAGGCTTTCTCCACCGGCAAAAGCAACCAGCGTGCATGATGGATATATTTCCTGAAAATATGCGTGGTGAACATACCCGCGAGAATGGTCACCGCAAGTTGTTCAAAAAATGGCACGTTTATTTTCTGGCCAAAAAGGATGTTGATCAGAATATCCAGCAGGGTCAGTAAACCCCACCAGCCGATCTGGAACCACCAGTAATATTTACCTGATTTTTGCATGAGCCTCCGTTCTGGGCAAATCTAACCGATAAATCCGCTTTCCCGTATATTTTGGTATTAGTGGGCTTTTCAGGGGATTTGGCGGTCAATGACCGTTCTGGCAGGGGGTGCCGTGGTCAGGAACGGTTTAAATATCGGATGAAATAGTTACTTTTACACGGTAAACCAAGCAAATGGACCTCGCTCCGGGACCCCTCTTACAAACGATCAACTCGCCGGCCGATCTTAAAAAATTGAACCGGGATCAGCTTCAACAACTCACTGATGAGCTTCGCCAGTACATTATAGATGAGGTGAGCTTACATGGTGGACATTTTGCAGCCAGTCTCGGCGTTGCAGAACTCACCGTTGCGCTCCATCATGTCTTCAACACGCCTTACGATCAGCTCGTCTGGGACGTGGGGCATCAGGCTTATGGTCATAAGATCCTGACCGGCCGTCGCGATAATTTCTCCAGCAACCGGAAATTCAAGGGGCTTAGCGGATTCCCCAACAGGAACGAAAGCATATACGATACATTTGGTGTTGGCCATTCCTCCACTTCCATCAGCGCAGCGCTCGGTATGGCCATGGCTGCCAAATATAAAGGCGAAGCGGACCGTAAAGTGGTTGCCGTGATCGGAGACGGGGCCCTGACCGCGGGACTGGCTTTTGAAGGCATGAACCATGCCGGTGTGGCGGATACGGACCTGCTGATCATTCTGAACGACAACTGCATGAGCATTGATCCCAATGTGGGCGCGCTCAAGGAATACCTGACGGACATCACCACGTCCCAAACCTACAATAAGTTTAAGGACGATATCTGGAAAGCCCTCGGTAAACTGCCGGTGGGCGGCCATTTCAGCCGGGAAATTGCCAGCAAGATCGAACACAGCATCAAAAGTTTTGTGAGCAAAAGCAGTAACTTGTTCGAAGCGCTCAAGCTGCGCTATTTCGGTCCGATCGACGGGCACAATCTCAACAAACTGGTTGATACCCTCAACGACCTCAAAAATATTCCGGGACCCAAACTTTTACACATCATCACCGTAAAAGGAAAAGGGTACGCGCAGGCGGAAAGCGATCAAACCAAATGGCACGCACCGGGTTTGTTTGATAAGATCACCGGCGAAATCTATAAGAAGAAATTCGATACGGTACAGCCGCCCAAATACCAGGATGTGTTCGGGTATACCCTCATTGAACTGGCAGAAAAGAATTCCAGAATATTCGGGGTAACACCCGCCATGCCCAGCGGGAGCTCGTTGAAGTTCATGATGGAAAAAATGCCGGACCGGGCTTTCGATGTCGGCATCTGCGAACAGCATGCCGTTACCCTCAGCGCCGGCATGGCCACGCAGGGCATGCGCGTGTTCTGTAATATTTATTCCACCTTCATGCAAAGGGCCTACGACCAGGTGGTGCATGATGTAGCCATCCAGGACCTGCCGGTTGTCTTTTGTCTGGACAGGGCCGGGCTGGTGGGAGAAGACGGCCCGACGCATCACGGCGTTTATGATATTGCCTACATGCGCTGCATACCGAATATGATTGTGAGCGCTCCCATGAACGAATCCGAACTCCGCAACCTGATGTACACGGCCCAGCTGGATTCAACCACTCACCCTTTTGTAATCCGCTATCCGCGCGGAGAAGGCGTGATGCCTGACTGGCAAACACCATTCCGTGAGATTCCCATAGGCAAAGGAAGAAAGCTGAAAGACGGCCGTGACCTGGCCATCCTGTCCATCGGACATCCCGGTAATTTTGCGACCGCAGCCATCCGCTCCCTGCGGACTGAAGATATCGATCCGGCACATTACGATATGCGTTTCGTCAAGCCGCTGGATGAAGCGTTGCTGCATGAAATATTTCAGCGTTACCATAAGATCATTACCGTGGAAGATGGCTGCATTACGGGCGGTTTCGGATCCGCCATCCTCGAATTCATGGTGGCCCATCACTACCAGGCCGAAGTGATCATGCTGGGCATCCCGGATAAAGTGGTGGAACACGGAACTCCCAAACAACTGCAGCACGAGTGCGGGTTTGATGCGGAAGCGATTTATGCAACTGCGAAAGCGTTATACAAAAAGGAAGGGTTGACTGTTGACCATTGACGGGCCCCATTGTCA
>DASRLM010000448.1:0-6007 GCA_035648455.1 Puia sp.
GTATCTCGATGTGGTAGCTATACGTGAGGAATCGGGACATCTGTCCGTAAACAGTCAGAAAGGGGAAATCATTGACTACGCGGTCAGGATGAAAAGAATTGACAGAAGCAGACAAATGGATATATTGTTATTAAAAAAGAAAATAACACGAACGGATATCTGTAATCTGGCAAAAGTCATCGCTGATTTTCATATAAGAACGGATATCATTTACGATATGGATCCCTTTAGGATAAAGGATGATTTTCGGGATTTGATAAAACAAACAGAGTACGTAAGCAACCATCTGGGTGCGGCATATGCGGCTGTTATTCATGAATCAATTGATGGTTCTGATATTTTTATAAATAGGAATAAAGATCTTCTGTATGGAAGATTGAAAGCCGGTTTGTTCAGGGATTGTCATGGCGACCTGCATTCCAGGAATATATTCTTCTTACCGGAACCGGAGCCTTTTGACTGTATAGAATTTAATGACGACTACCGGAAGATCGATGTGCTAAATGAGGTTGCATTTTTGTGCATGGACCTTGAAGCATTCGGGAGCCCTGAATTTTCCGGGTTATTTATCAATACCTACAATCTGCTATTTCCCTGCTTGCAAGGCAAGCAGGGTTTTGATCTTTTTACTTATTACAAAGGCTATCGTGCAAATGTCAGGGCAAAAGTTAATAGTTTACGGGCTCGCTCAGCCGTTAATGACCAGGATAGAAGATCTGCATTAGTTGAAACGGGTAAATATCTTCAGTTAATGAATGGGTATATGAAGACAATCCGTGTTGCATGAGTTGAAAAACAGGAGAATTTATTTTACGCCCCGACCGGGATCATTCGCTGCAGCCGGTTTATAGTCAGCACTCATCCTGGATACGAGGGATCCCGATACATTTTGCGAAGGATATATTCCGAATTCGATTAATATAGGCATTGACGGAAATTTTGCTCCCTGGGCCGGCGCACTGATCCCGGATATTAGTCAAAAGATTTTGATTATTTCAGAAGACGGGCGGGAGGAGGAAGTGATTACGCGGCTTGCCAGGGTAGGTTATGATTATAGTATCGGATATCTGAAGGGAGGATTTGAAGCCTGGAAAAAAGCGGGTTTCGAAACAGATCAAATTGCCTGTATTGCAACAAATGCCCTGGCCCAAAAGATGAAGAACGGAAAAATCAACCTGTTGGATGTCCGTAAGAATAGTAAATACCAGAGTGAGCATTTGCCCGGCGCAGAAAATGTGCCGCTGGATTCTCTGAATGAAAGTATGCGAAAAGTGGACAAGGATGAAACTTATTACGTGCATTGCGCCGGAGGATACCAGTCTGTCATTTTCATTTCAATTCTCAAGGCGAGGGGGTACAGTAACCTGGTGAATATAAAGAGTGGCTTCAGGGCCTTGAAGGAATCCGGAATGTTTAAGCTAACAGAATACGTTCGGCCCACAACCATGCTTTAACAAAAATAAATAACATGATCGGCCTGTTCACAAGATTATTCAGTAAAACCAAAACGGATTTTGCGCGTTTGATCCGGGAAGGATCAATAATCATTGATGTACGCTCAGCCCTGGGGTATAAAAACGGTCATATCAAAGGTTCGGAAAATATACCATTTGATGAATTGAATACGAAGATTGGATACTTTAAAAAACTAAATAAACCCCTGATAACGGTATGCCGCAGCGGCTCACGGAGCAGAATGGCAAAATCAATTTTAACAGCCAATGGACTTGTTGCCTATAACGGCGGCTCCTGGTATGCTGAAAGGTTGGCGCTTTATGCGGATAATCCGTCTATTGATCGGATTATATTTTTGCTGGGAAGCCATAACTACAAAAGAATGGCTGCTGGGATTAGCAGGACTGCTTATTACCTGGATGGCCTTGTCAGATACAGGTTGCTGTGGCGTGAAAGATTGCCAAAACATTAAAACAACTCAAAAAGATTGCCGGCCATTTTCCTAAACATGCAATTCAAATGAAAAAGGGAAATGCCGGATTTATCAGAATCTGTGATGCAAGTGAATCTCCGCTTCGTGAAATGGGAAAATTTGCATCCGGTTCGTTTTGGAGGATATTGAAGTTACCGCGCCGATCGGGCGACCAAACACCAATTATTTTATGGAAATATCCCATTTCCAGTTCTTTATCTCCGGCATATCTTCGCCATTTTTCCGGATATATCGTTTGTGTTCTATCAGCTTGTCCTGCATTTCCTGTTTCAGATAAGCGCAGGTGTCTCCCAATTGAGGCAGACGTTCAATCACGTCCTGCACGAGATGAAACCGGTCCAGGTCATTTAGCACCGTCATGTCAAAAGGCGTGGTGATCGTCCCTTCTTCCTTGTATCCGCGAACATGAATGTTTTTATGATTCGTGCGCTTGTAGGTTAAGCGGTGCACCAGCCAGGGATATCCGTGAAAAGCGAAGATTACCGGTTTATTTTTTGTAAAAAGTAAGTCAAAATCCGGATCGCTTAACCCGTGCGGATGCTCGGTATGCATCTGCAGCTTCATGAGGTCAACGACATTAACCACCCGGATTTTAAGCTGGGGTATATTATTCCGCAGGATTGACACGGCGGCCAGAGTCTCCAGTGTCGGCACATCACCGGCACAAACCATTACCACATCAGGTTCCAGGTCTTCATCATTGCTAGCCCAGGTCCAGATACCTATTCCTTTGGTACAATGGACTACGGCCTCGTCCATCTGAAGCCATTGCGGCGCCGGATGTTTACCGGCAATCACAACATTTACATAGTGCTTGCTGCGCAGGCAATGATCCATTACGGAAAGCAGGCAATTGGCGTCCGGCGGAAGATAAACCCGCACGATCTCCGCTTTTTTGTTTACGACGTGATCAATAAATCCCGGATCCTGGTGCGTAAATCCGTTATGATCCTGCCGCCACACATGAGATGCCAAAAGATAATTAAGAGAAGCTATCTTCCTGCGCCAGGGAAGGCATGAGGTAACCTTCAGCCATTTGGCATGTTGGTTGAACATGGAGTCCACTATATGAATGAATGCCTCATAGCTGTTGAATAACCCATGTCTTCCGGTTAGCAGATATCCTTCCAGCCATCCTTCACACTGATGCTCGCTCAATACCTCCATTACCCGGCCATCAATATCTAAAAATTGATCGTTTTTTTCGATTCCCCCTTCCCACTGTCGGTTTGTGGATTGAAATACAGCATCCAGCCGGTTTGAAAGCGTTTCATCAGGACCAAAGATCCTGAAATTTCTCTCCTCCTGATTTAACAATATGACGTCTTTTAAAAATCCACCCAATACCAGCGTATCGGCAGCTTCCACACCACCGGGTTTCGGCACCTTTACCGCATAATTCCTGAAATCCGGCATCTTAAGCTCCTTCAGTAAAATACCTCCGTTGGCGTGCGGATTCGCGCCCATTCTGCTTTCACCCTTTGGCGCGAGGTCGGCTAACGCCTGAACCAGTTTTCCTTTATCGTCAAAAAGTTCTTCCGGTTTGTAACTCTTCATCCATGCTTCCAGCTGCTTCAGGTGCTCCGGGTTTTTAGCCGGGTCTGATAAGGGTACCTGGTGCGACCGGAACGAACCCTCCACCGGCAACCCGTCCACTTCTTTGGGGCCGGTCCACCCTTTTGGCGTTCTTAAAACGATCATCGGCCACAAGGGTCGCGAAGCGGTGCCATGATGACGCGCATCGTCCTGTATATTTTTTATTTGCTCAATTACTTTATCGAGTGTCGCCGCCATTTTCAGGTGCATTTGAGCAGGATCATCTCCTTCCACAAACCAGGGCGTCCATCCGTAGCCGTTGAATAATTGTTCGAGTTCCTGATGGCTGATCCTTGCTAAAATAGTCGGATTCGCTATTTTATATCCATTGAGATGCAGTATGGGAAGCACAGCGCCATCCGTAGCGGGATTAAGGAACTTATTGGAATGCCATGCGGTCGCCAGGGGTCCTGTTTCAGCCTCGCCATCGCCCACCACACAGGCAGTCAGCAGGCCGGGATTATCGAAAACAGCACCGAAAGCATGGCTCAGGGAATAGCCGAGCTCACCACCTTCATGAATAGATCCCGGGCATTCCGGAGAAACATGACTCGGAATGCCTCCGGGAAAGGAGAATTGGGTAAAAAGTTTTTTCAGTCCGGCCTCATCCTGGCTGATATGCGGATAAATTTCACTGTAAGTACCTTCCAGGTAGGTGTTGCCAACCAGGGCAGGACCGCCGTGCCCCGGTCCCGAAATATAGATCATGTTCAGATCGTATTTTTTAATTACCCTGTTCAGATGAACATAGATAAAATTCTGCCCAGGCGTTGTACCCCAGTGACCGAGCAGCATGCGTTTGATATGTTCCGGTTTCAACGGCTCCTTTAAGAGAGGATTATCGTAGAGATAGATTTGGCCCACGGAAAGATAGTTCGCGGCACGCCAGTAAGCATCTATTTTACGAAACAGGTCCGGGGAAGATGAATAACCCGGCAAATCGTTTTCTGCTACTTGCATAAATTTTGATTTAATCGTTTTCTTTCAGAGGGATAAAACACGGGAAACTGTTTTAGCAATCATCAGTTCTTCATCCGTCGGAATAACATAAACAGTCACCTGACTGCCCTTTGCAGATATCACCCGGGCATTCTTTTCAAGCCAGTTCATTAAAAATCCCGCTGCTTCCTGCAAGTTATGGGCCTTAGCCGGCAGCCTGCTATAGTTTTTATTTTGACTTAATATTGTTAATCCGGCGTCCTGCAAACCAATCCGGGTAATGGAGCCCTTAAGTTGCTGCTTTAAATCTCCATTTACGCTGTATAATGAAAACTTGATGCTGGAAGAGCCTCCATTGATTGTAAGAATATTTCTGACTTCCTTTTCCATCCTGATACTTTCCGGGATAAATGGCTATGCGCTATCCATCCTCAGCCATACAGGTCTGCAATTAAGATGCCCGCGATTGCTTGCCAGGCAGAGTTTATCTGGTGAATAAGCGCTTTTACGCTAATAAGTTTCGAAGATATGCCAATCAACCGCGTTCGTTAAGTGACCAATATCACCTGAAATCATGATCGTCCTCAGCAACAACGCCGGATTTCAGGGGTCATTTATTTTGTTGAACTCTCCGGTAAAACCAGCCCTTGAGCACTTCGGCGCAACTTATATAAGCTGCTACAATGAGCAGTATCCAGCCATAGAATCGCAAGGGAATCCGTACAAAACCAAATGGCCCGGCCAGCGGCGTAAAGGGAAGCGCAATCACTGCCAGTACAATGAGACTTGTGGCAATGAGCAGATATTTACCCGGCAGGCTTTTCAGAAAAGAAATCCTGGAACGTACAACCAGAACAATTAATGCGGCAGATACAACCGACTCCACGAACCAGCCTGTCTGAAAGGCCTTTTCATCCGCCTTCATAATTAGTAGCAGTACGGCGAAAGTGAGATAGTCAAAAACAGAACTTAAAAGACCAAATATCAACATGAACCGCTGTATAAAGCGAAGATCCCACCGGTGTGGTTTGCTTAAAGATGCTGCATCAACCCGGTCTGTCGCGATCGCCATTTCGGGAAAGTCTGTCAAAAGATTGGTCAGCAATATTTGTTTTGGCAACAGGGGCAGGAAAGACAGAAATAAGGAAGCTCCGGCCATGCTGAACATATTACCAAAATTGGCGCTGGTGGCCATAAAAACGTATTTCATGGTATTGGTAAACGTTTTGCGTCCGATGAGGATTCCTTCACTTAAAACAGCCAGATCTTTATCCAGCAAAACGATATCTGCAGCTTCTTTGGCTACATCCACAGCAGAATCAACCGAAATACCCACATCTGCTGTGTGAAGCGCCGGTGCATCATTTATTCCATCCCCCATAAAGCCGACCACATTACCGGCTTTTTTAAGACAAAGGATAATACGCTCTTTCTGGTTGGGCTCGACTTCTGCAAAAATATCAGCCTTAACGCCTTGTTGCATAAGTGCGCCATCACTCATTTGACGTATCTGCGTGCCGGTGA
>DASRLM010000449.1:0-5951 GCA_035648455.1 Puia sp.
CATTTTTCCCCTGGTTGCTTTTTGCCTGCTGAGTATCCGGGTTTATTTTTCCTGGTTAGGAAAGGATAAAGAAAGAAGAGGGGAGAGTACAGCCGATATGGTCATCAGTTCGGATAACTTTTATGAAGAAATAAAATATTCAGGAAAATTTCAGCTAACCGAAGATGAAACGGGTTTTAAAAGTATTTCTCCGGGAGGTTATATGAAATTCCGTAAGAATGACGAAAGGGTAAAGGCTGAAAGCAATCTGCGGGGAGAAATCGAATACACGATTTATGACGGAAAAAATCAATTAACCCCGAACGACGATTCCGGCAGAAAACTTATGGTTGAAGCGGTCAAAGAAATGGTTGCCTGGGGCTTTGATGCCGAAGCCCGGATTGAACGCATTTACCGGCAGGGCGGAAGCCAGGCTCTGTTAAATCAGGTTGACAGCATGAGAACTGACCAGGTCAGGATGCTGTATATGGATCGGCTGATGGCTGTTGATTCCCTTTCGTCCGAAGATCTATTGGGCATTGTAAAAAAAATCGGTTCCCTGGGGTCTGATCTGGATAAGGGCCGGTTACTAAATAAATTTTCACCAGCCCAGCTGAAAGATTCTGAAACCAATCAGGCTTATTTTAATGCGATAGCGGGAATGGGTTCCGATCTGGATAAAGTAAACGCCCTCCGGCATGTTTTGGATCAGGATTCTTCTCAGGAAAGAAATGCAGATAAAATACTGGATATTACCGGCCATCTTGGTTCCGATCTGGATAAAGCAAATCTTTTCCGGGAGTTCATCAGCAAAGGTTTTATTACCGGGGCGAGATTTGACAGCCTGCTGGATCGTATAGCCCAAATGGGTTCTGATCTGGATAAAATAAGTCTGTATAAAAACCTGATAGAAGTAAAAAGCTTAACGGATTCCCAATGGATCAGCCTGATGAACAAAACAGGACAACTGGGTTCCGATATGGATAAGGCTGATCTGCTGCAAGATATTGCTCAAAAAATGCCGAGGACTGAGAATCTGAAAGCCGCTTACCTGAGCGTTGCCAAAACCATAACCAGCGATCCCGATTATGGTAAGGCCGTACGCGCGGTTGAATAATTTTTCAATAATGCTTCGATCCGTTCGTCCGGAATAAAATCGCTGACCTGGATCAGCTTTATTTTATTAAACCCGGGATGCGTGCTGTTAATTACATAATTAGAGGACTCCGGTAGTACGGCTGATGGAACTTTTAATAGCGGATAGATCCCCGCATCGTACCATGCATTTCCTATGGGCTGACAGATCGAGTAATCTGTAAACCTTCGCCAGCCGGCAGGAAGATCATCCGGATTGACTGTCTGAATTTTCAAATCGGCCGCCTTCGCTGAAGCTACGGCGGCCAAGGCGGGTATTTCCAGGATCATGGTTTTAAAATCCTGGTTAAATCCTACGCCTTGCCGGCGGATCATATTCTCTAAAAATGCAAGGGCCACCGATTCCGCGCAATAGATCACTTTCCGTCCGCTTCCATTCCAGCGACCGGCAAAACCAGGCGCAAGAAGCTTTCTGCTGTATTTTTTGAAGACAATGCGGTAGGCCAGCATGAATACAAATATTATACAACATAAGCATGGGTGAGCCGGTCGAGTTCATCTGATACGAGATCAACACCTCCCGGTGTGATCAGCCAGTCCATGGGGTTTTCCCTGACATTCCAAAAAGGCTTTTGCAACCAGTAATTGAACTCATCTATGTTTCCGAATACTTCCTCGCCCTTTCCAAAAAGCGCAATCAGTTTCAGCAGATGTTCGCTCTGTAATGGATCCAGCGGTTTTTGCTGTTCACTATAATTGCTGACGGTCCGGGATGATATGTTGAGCAATGCCGCCAGATTCTTTTCCGGCATTTTAATTGAATCCGCAAATTCATAAAATACCCTGGGCTTCACGCCCTTTCTTGCGGAAAAGACAAGATCAAAAGCACTCTTCAGATCCAGTTTACTAAACCGGTCCCGGATGGAAGAGGACGCAATGGGTGAAGTGGCCATAACCTGTGTTTTCAACAAGGTATGGAAAACTTTCCATATTGGAAATGAAATATTTCCAAAAGCTGTATTTTGGGCTTGGCCGATCTCGATACGCATGATCCTGGATTATTGTTTCAAAATGAGATGAATGATGTTCCCTGCGCATGCGCGTCCTGTCTGATTGGTGATCAACCGTGTATGGGCATGTTAAATTCCGTTGTATCCGAAGGTCGCTATTTCAAATAGGCTTAGCAAGGTGATTTAACCCTTATAATAGAAGAATTTTCGGGTCCATCGTTTTCAAATCGGCACATTTTCAAATTTTCAAATTCCTCCGCTCACCCCCATCTCCAATCCCCTCAATTCCGCAAGTCCTTTCAGCCTGCCGATCGCCGAATACCCGGGATTGGTTTTTTTATGCAGGTCGTCGAGCATCTGGTGGCCGTGGTCTGGCCGCATAGGCAGGGAAATACCGCGCGACCGCATCAGCTTCACCACTTCCACCATCACGGCATACATATCGCTGCTTCCGTTCAGATGATCCGCTTCATAAAAATTGCGTTCGTCCTCGCGGAGCACATTCCGCAAATGCAGGAAATGGATGCGTTCGCCGAACTGCCTGATCATGGCCGGCAGGTCGTTATCTGCCCGAACGCCCAGTGAGCCCGTGCAGAAACAAAGACCATTGGCCAAAGAAGGAACCGCTGTGAATAAGGCGGATAAATCGGCCGCCGTTTTGACGATCCGGGGCAAACCGAATATCGCAAACGGCGGATCATCGGGATGGATGGCCAAACGAACGCCGGCAGATTCTGCCACCGGAACAATTTCTTTCAGGAATTCAACCAAATTGCTCCGCAGCTTATTTTCATCAATGCCCTGATACGCATCCAGTATGGATTGAAAGTGTTCCAGCGTAAAACTTTCTTCGCTGCCAGGCAGTCCCGCGATGACATTCTTCTGCAATTGTTTTTTTTCTGCTTCGCTCATCACGTCCAGCCGCCGGCGGGCAAGGGCCAGTTCGGAAGGAGAATAATCAACGTTCTTTCTTCTCAAAATAAAAGCGTCGAAGACGACCACGGCCGAATGCTCGAAACGCAGGGCTCTGGCGCCATTGGGCAGTTCATAAGCCAGGTCGGTGCGCGTCCAGTCGAGCACCGGCATGAAATTATAGGTGATCACTTCAATGCCGGCCCTCGAAAGGTTTATGATGCTTTGTTTATAATGATCGATATACTTCCGGAAATGCCCACGCTGCGTTTTAATGTCTTCATGCACAGGAACACTTTCTACCACCGTCCATTTCAGACCGGCGAATTCCACTTCCTGGATCCTTTTACTGATTTCCTGAGGCGTCCACACATCGCCGTTAGGTATATGATGCAAAGCCGTAACCACTTCGCTGCAGCCAGCCTGGCGGATATCCCATAAGCTGACCGGGTCGGAGGGACCATACCAGCGCATGGTCTGCTTCAATTGCTCTTTCATACTGTAAATATAATTAATCAGGGGAGGCGGACGCCAAAGCTGATGCCTGCGACGCCATAGGCCTTGCCGGATTTTTCGCCGAACCCTGCCGGCGGCATATCGGTGAAGCGGAACCAGTTATACTTCGCCTGCAGATAAAATATCCGGTATATCACGCCAAAGCCATAAGCTATGTAAAATCCACCACGCTGCCGGCCGTCCTGATCCGGCAGGCCGGGGGTCCTGTAAGTAACATCGTGTTGAAAGATCCCGTAACCCGGATCCAGAAAAGAAACCAGTTTGAATTTACCCACGCCGATGACCCGGATATCGGCAAATACCGGAATGTAAGGGGCGCCGAGATGACTAAAGGAATTGAATGACGTACCCAGCCCCAGATGCAGAAAGGAATTGACGGGTTTATCCGCCATGAGCTCCAGGGTGAATCCCGATTTCAACGGATTTACGGCCTTATCGGGGCCGATGTGTACTTCTGCCGAAGAGCCGGGATAAAAAAGATATCCACCGCCAAACTGCAGGGAGATCCCGTTTTCCTGCTGACTGAAACAAAGGACCGGCGCGAGCAGGAGCAAAAACAATGTATTTTTCATCGGTACAAATTTCTGCAATAGGACCCGATTTTAACCAAATTTTGCCGCGTTCCTTTACATTTACTTTTCTTTAAATACTAAATTAGTACCCATTACTTCAGTATAACCAGCCATATGATGAGATTATTTTTTTCCGCCCTTTGTATTTTCAGCCTGCTGACCGGCCATTCCCAGGATCAGCACAAGGACAGTACCGAATCCCCGAATGAACATTTGCCTGCGCTTCCCGAGAGGACATTTTCCTGGAGCGGATATCAGTGGACCGTCCGGAATACAGCCGGCAAACAGGGACCGGGGCCTAATTATTTTGGAGACTATTCGGTGTTTGTGGACGATTCAGGATATCTCCATCTGTGGATACGGAAAGATAAACTGACCGGCCAGTGGCAATGCGCGGAAATCACTTCCCTGCAATCTTTCGAATACGGCACGTACCGGTTTGTGGTGGAAGGAGCGATTGACAAGTTCGACAAGAACCTGGTGCTGGGATTGTTTAATTATTCGGGGAACGAGGGCCTCGACGAAATGGATATTGAAATAGCCAGGTGGGGCAATAGCAGTTACCCCAACCTGAACTATACTATCTGGCCCGCGAAAAAGGAATTCAAAAATAGCTCTACGGTTAAGGAATTTACACTCAAATCCAACCTGAGTACCCATTATTTCCGGCGGAATGCCGATACCGTGTACTGCGCGAGTTTCGACGGCATTTCCACCGATCCGAAAAACATGATCTTCTCTTCCACTTTCACCACGCCTGCGACCTCTATCAGTCATATCGCGATGCCGGTGCACATTAACTTCTGGCTCTTTGACGGCCAGCCGGTGGAAAAACTGGAGAATGTGGAAGTGATCATCCGGAGCTTTAAGTATAAGCCCTGAAGGGTTCATGGTTTATAGTTGATGGTTGATGGACTTTATTCGGAGATTTGCACCTGAAGTCCATCAACCATCAACCTTTTCATTGTTCATCTGCACTCGGTCCATAACTTCCCGGGATGGGGATATCTAACAGTCTCAGATAAACGCCCAGTTGTGCCCGGTGGTGAATGATCTGGGAAAGGGTCATTCGGAGCACTTCGCTTTTCGGAAGGGTAAAAAAGATCTCGTCCCCGTTGCGCATGCTCCAGGGCTTATCCAGGATATCATCCGAAACCTTTTCCAGCGCAGCCGTTCCGCTTTTGAAGTTTTTTTCAAAATAAGCCAGCAGGTCCCCGCTGCTGTTGATGACGGGCGGCGCATAATTCCCTTTTGAGAAATCCAGTTCTTCCCAATCGGTGATCATCGGAACCCAGCTGGGGATTTCCGCAACATGGGTGGCCAGCCTGACCAGGCTCATGCTCTTCGGGTGCGGCAGCCAGTCGAGCTTGTCCGCCGGCACCAGGGCCAGCATTTTCCGGGTGGTAACGGCTTCTTCCTGCAGTTGATGCTTAAAGTAAGGAATGAGGATGTTCATGATCATTTTGATTTGATTTTTGATAATGAACAAAGAAAATACGGGGGAGTGACAACGTTATGGCAGGGCTGTTCGGAAGGGTAAAAAATAATTGGAAATGAACATGGTGACTTTCGAGTTGATGGTTGACGGTTGATGGTTGACGGACTTCACGTGCGGATTCGCAATAAAGAACGGTCAACCATCAACCATCAACGATCAACTTTTAAAAATCCACCGGCAACTGCTTCATATATTCCCCCATATCCATATGCCTTTTCACCGTGAATTCTTCCCCGGTGCACTGAAGGCGGAGGATGCGGGAAACACGGAAATCGCGGTAATTTTTTTTGAGATGGCACCAGCCGATGGGTTCGGCCTTTCTTTTGGAGACCTCTTTCTGAAGGTTGGTATATTCAATTTCCACCACGC
>DASRLM010000450.1:0-2404 GCA_035648455.1 Puia sp.
ATAAGCCGGTGGATTCCCGTCCTGTTCATGCGGTGCTTTAAAACTCACGGAAAGACAAAAAGGCTGGTCATCCGTAACCTGATTTAAAAATTGCTGAATGGCATGGCTGATCGTGTCGGTATCATGTATTTTATGCCCATACTGATCAGTCATTAAATAATCCGGCTGGCCCTTCCCTCCTTCTTCTGTATCAACCAAAAAATCAAACAGCTGATCAGGCCGGTGATGTCCTACCCCAAACTTCCCTATGAATCCGGTCCGATAACCGGATTTCTTAAGCAGCATGGGATATGTTTCTGATATGGCGCGCGCGCTTAAATCCGTTTCGAAATCATTTATTTTATGACGGGATTGATATTGGCCGGTTAATATGCTGGCACGGCTCACACAACAAATAGACGTGGTCACATAGGCATTCTGGAATAAAATGCCTGCCCTGGCCAGCCTGTCAATATGCGGTGTTTGTATAATGGAATTCCCCATGGCGCCCATGGCATCCCAGCGCTGGTCGTCGGTTAATATAAATATGATATTGGGTTTGTGCTGAACGGTATCGGCAACCTGATTTTTCCTTTGAATATTTTTTTGGCAGAAGGCATGGAGGTTTATCATGATCAGGCAAACCGGAAGTATGCTCCACCATCTTTTAATCCGCCTCATTATTTTTTAAATTATTTAAACTTGGATAGGGGAAGTCGTAACCCCTTACGGCATGCCAGATTATCCGGTTAAAAACATCGTCATTAACCTCATCTTCCTCATCCAGATCCTGTTCCAGGGACTTCTTCGCCCAGTAGCGTTGTTTCCCGCTCAATTTACCAAGGGACGGGTTGAGTTTGAAGAGGGAAATATTATTCTCCAGGACTGAATAGGGCGCATAGTCCGGCTTTTCTGTAAAGCAATCCGTCATGGGATCTGCGGTAAGATCCAGTTGATTCATCGGCGGCAAACCCAGTATGTTTTCAATGGTACGGACCATATTTATTTGCGAATAATACGTGGAGACAACCTTACCCCGTTTTGTATAAGGACTTATTACAAAACCCACTGTCCGGTGGCCATCCACATGGTCAAGCCCTGACTGCGGATCATCTTCTGTTACAAAAATGCAGGTTTCCTTCCAGAACTTACTGTGGGAAATGGCTTCTACAATCCGGCCCAGCGCCAGGTCATTGTCAGCAACAGCAGCCTCGGGCACCGGGCTGCCCGGCCGTGTACCGGAAGTATGATCATTTGGCAATTCCATGATGATGAAATTCGGAAGATCGTTCTGCTGTTCATATCCCTTCAGTTCCTTTATGAATTCCGAAGCACGGTACTGATCCGGTATTTTAAGAGTGAATCCAGGATAGGTCGGACATATATAAGGTTTTAGCTGCTCAACGGTTTCTTTTGCGGTGATCGCAATTTGATGTGTTCCATTGACGTAATCGTTATAAGTATCTGTAAAATTAGCGGCCGTTTTGGGTTCGATAGACGTGTGGACGAACTCCCCGTAATCACGGAAGCTTAACCCATGTTTCAGAACATTGTCCCATATAAAACCGGAACTGGCATAGGCTAGTGGGTCGTCTCCATCATACGGATAACTCCGGTTAAAATCGCCAAACGATTTCTCCAGGTAATCCGTAACATAGGCTTCGTCGGTCCACTGATGCCCGTCCGCACTTAAAACACCGCTGCAATTATAGTTATCCATCAAGACAAAGTCCTCAGCCAGACGATGATGGTTTGGAGACACTTCCCTGCCAAATTCTGTTAAACTGGAATCTCCATTACCCTGGGTCATGTCCCCAAGCACCCCATCATAGGTCCTGTTTTCTTTGATGATATAAACCACATGTTTAAACCTCGAAGTCTGCCCTGGCATTAAAGGAACGGGCACTTTCTTATTGTTCTGTCCCGTTGCATGTAATTTGGCCAGCATCTGGATATAGGAATTATTCTCATGTACCCGTTTCGTCATTTTGGCGAGTTCCTCTTTACCCGGTATGGGAATGATGGAAATCGTTCCGAGGGCATCATGAGAATTATACCCGCGCCTGTCAGGCTTCTGGTTGCGGGATCCTATTCCTTTTACATTGGCGACATAAAGAAATTTCCCCGTCTTATTCAATATCACGGATCCGGGATACCAGCCGGTGGGTATATATCCGGAAACCTGCCGCGGACTGTCCGTCGGTATCACACAGATTGCATTTTCAGAGCCGTTGGCCACATAGAGATAATTTCCGTCCGGTGAAATGGCGAGAGCATTCGGTGCGCTGCCAAAGGGAATATCCTTTTGCGCATGCACGGAAATGGTATCCGTTACCCGATCCGTTTTGGTATCGATCACGGATATCACATCGCTGTTTGCGCAGGCAACATACAATTTATCGTGTGCCGGACTTAAGACCATTCC
>DASRLM010000451.1:0-14318 GCA_035648455.1 Puia sp.
TATTACAGGAATACCCCGCAATCATCTTGGTTTCGGAAGTTTTTTTAAAATTGATACCATTGAATTTTTTGTTCTTTTGATCCCAGTTATCCCCGTTCATGCGGATCAGCAGCTTCTGGCCGTTTACTTCCTTCAGGATCACACCCAACCTGGTTTTCGAATCATAAATGGTTGTGGACGAAAACAGATCACTGGTCACCTCTGCCCGGCTCAGATTGCCCTTGATATAAAACGTGGCACGGGCAATGATTTGTTTGCCCACATCGGGATTGGTAGTGACCGCATAATTATACACCAGGGTAAGTTCACCAATTCTTTTCTGGGCACACAGAAAAACAGGCACCATCAGTAAAATAAAGCCGTACAGAGGTAATTTTTTCATGTGTAACTTCCTTTGGTGGCAACCGGCATCAGGGCTTTTTCCCTTTTATCTGCTGTGTCTTTTTCTGGGCCTCCTGCATTTGCTCAAAACGTTCCTGCCATTTGGGTTTTGTTTTGGGTTTGCTCCGGTTCGCCTGTAGTTTTGCCAGCACTTTCTGGTGATCAATGATGTAGTTTTGGATTACCCATTGCAGGGTAAGGGTTACCATATTGGAAACGGTATAGTACCAGGTGAGCGCCGCAGGTAACCGGTTAAAGAACAGCAGGAGCATCACCGGCATAAAGTAAGGCATGTATTTCATCGCCGGATTACTCTGGTCAGGCGTCATGCTCATGCCGTAAAGCGAAATCAGAAAACTGGTAATGACCGCGATGGTAGCAAAGAGACTGACGTGATTTCCATAGGCCGGTATCGTAAATCCCAGTTTAAACACCACATCGTAAACGGATAGGTCCTTCGCCCATAAAAATGGCTGGCCTCTTAAGGCAACGTTAGAGTTAAAAAAAGTATACAGGGCAAAGAATATCGGGATCTGCAGCAAAGCCGGAATACAGCCACCCAATGGGTTTACGCCCGCTTCCCGGAAAAGCTTCATCTGTTCCACCCCCACCTGCTGCTGATCGCCTCCTACCCTTTTCTTCATGGCTTCGATTTCCGGGCGAAGGGCCTTCATTTTTGCTCCGCTGAGATAACTGCTGTATACAAGCGGTGAAGTAAGCAAACGGATAAACAAGGTAAGCAACAGGATCGCAATGCCAAAACTGCTGACAAACTTCTTGAAGAAGTTGAAAACCGGCATGATGACGTAGATATTGATCGGCCTTACAAAAGAATACATGTCCCGGCCCAGATCCACGATCTTATCCATGCCGGGAGCCGCGCCTTTTAAAATATGATAATCATTCGGTCCATAATACCATTGGAAATTAATGGTTGATGCGGCTCCCGGAATCTTGAGCTGCAGATGAATATCCGCTGTTCCCAACTGGGTGGACGTATCCGCTGTTTCCCGTGCCCAATGCAGGTTTCCGCCAGAAAAATTATTTTTTGCTATCAGGGTCTGGTTAAAAAACTGTTGTGTTGCGGATACCCATTGAACCGGTTTTTCAAACGTTTTATCGGTTTTGGAGGAGATATAATCGAACTCGTTATCTGTATAAAAACAAACGTTGGTCAGTCTTTTTTCATAATCCACAAAGGGCTGGGTCTGTTTCATTTCCACCAGCCAGCTTAAATTAAGGTTATTTTCAGAAAATAAATTATTGGCCTGCGTGACCTCCAGGTTCCAGTCCACCAGATAACTGTCCGGACGGATCACATATTCATGTGTTATCGATTCCCCGTTGGGTGCCGGCAATCTGAAGGTAACGCGCTGGCTGCCGTCGGGATTTTTCTGAAGTTCCCCTTCATCAAAATAAAGATCCGCTATCTGGGCGGTCTGGTTGGGTACGGTATGGATGGGATAATTGATCCGGCTGGGTACGGATGGGTCCACCAGTTTCACCAGGGTACTGTCGTAGGATTTAAAATGCTTTAGTAACACTTCCCTGGGCTGGCCGCCTTTGTTACTAAATACGATTTTCAGTAAGTCGTTTTCAACGGTGAGCAGCTTTTCCGTGCCTTCCATGGCCCGGGTCCATCCGGCAACCGTATCCCGTATCACTGCCTTTACTTTTGTGGAATCACCAGAAGCTAACCTGGCTTCCTGTATTTTCTGAACGGCCAGCAAAGAATCGGTCTGGTGCTGCTTTTGTTTCTGCAGTTCCTGGCTGCTTTTGGTAGCGGTGAACAGATAAGTGAATAATAAAAGTCCCAACAGCACAAAACCAATAATCGTATTCCGGTCCATACCCATTTTACACTCATTTTAAAGAGGTGCAAAGATAGGGGGAACTTGGCGCACCCGGAGAGACCAGTTACTGTATATTTGCAGTAGAAATGACCGGAAAATCCGGTTTTTCGCAAGTTCCCGGGGTGCTGAACCGCCAACTGGCGGTTAGGCTGAGATAATACCCGTAGAACCTGAACAGGATAATGCCTGCGCAGGGAAGGTGGCTTTCTTTTCCTCTCCACTTTGCAGGCATCCCTGGTTTTTGAATTTTCCGCCCCGGCGGAGCAAAATTTTATTCATAACCTATATGCGCAAAATGAAGCCCCTGGTCCTTTTATTTCTTTTTACAGGAATTAGCGGCATCGCTTTTTCACAGTCCCTTCCGGCGGACAGTCCTGCAATTATCCCCGCTGCGGATACGATACCTTCCAGGTTCGGTACGTTGTTCCTGAAACCGGTGGAAGTGATCGCCATCAGGGCCGGGGATAAGGCCCCTTTTACCAAAACCAATTTCTCCGCGGCGGAGATCGCCAGAAACAATACCGGACAGGATATCCCATTTATACTGAATCAAACGGTTTCGGTGGTGAGCCAGTCAGACGCGGGAAATGGCGTCGGTTATACCGGCATATCCATTCGCGGCACCGATGCCACGCGGATCAATATGACCCTTAACGGGCTGCCTTATAATGATGCAGAATCCCAGTCCATTTATTTTGTAGACCTGCCCGATTTTGCCTCATCCGTCAGCAGCATTCAAATCCAGCGTGGCGTCGGCACTTCTTCCAATGGCGCGGGTGCATTCGGGGCCAGCATTAATTTTTCCACCAATGAGTTCAAGGGAGAACCCTATGCGGAATTCAACAACAGTGTGGGTTCTTTCAATACCTGGAAGAATACGCTGAAAGCTGGTACGGGACTAATCGGGGATCATTTTACGGTAGACATGCGCCTGTCCCGCATCAGCAGCAATGGATATATTGACCGCTCCGCCAGTGATCTGAAATCGGCCTATTTTTCTGTAGCGTGGCTCGGAAAGAAAACAGCTGCGCGTTTCAACCTCATTACCGGTGCTGAAAAAACGGACCAGGCCTGGAACGGGGTGCCGGAAGCCAAACTGTATGGTGACCGGTCTGCGCTGGACGAACACTATCTGAACAATTCCGGATACAGCGGGGCCCTGTATAATACGGTGAACGATTCGCTTAATCTATACCGGTCCAACCCGCGCACCTATAATTACTTCACCTATAAAAATCAAACGGATAATTACCTGCAGAACCATTATCAGGGATTTTTAAATCATCAGTTCTCGGATTATATCACCGGCAACGTGGCCGCATTTTTAACCCGCGGAAAAGGATACTATGAAGAATATAAAAACGGGGCCGTTTATGCGGACTATGGTTTACCGGATCCAATAGCCGGCAGCAGCAGTTTCAGCAGCACCGACCTCATCCGGCAAAAATGGCTCGACAATTTTTTCTATGGCGGCATTTTTTCTTTCCAGTACAAAAAACGACAAACGGAATTCACCCTGGGCGGTGGATGGGACCGGTATGATGGAAAACATTATGGATACATCACCTGGTCTGCCCGGGGCGGCATTCCGGACGATTACCGCTATTACAATGACCCCGCCCGTAAAACGGATTTCAACGGATATGCCAAATGGCAGCAACAGTTCGGCGCCTATCTCAGCAGTTTCGCCGACCTCCAATTCCATCAGATCACCTATGTGATCGACGGGTTCGACGACAATCCGTTATTGCCCATCCACATTGCCAACCGGTATCAGTTCCTGAATCCTAAGGCGGGTTTTTCTTACAACCGGGGACCCTGGCAGGGGTACCTGTCCTACGCACTGGCGAGGCACGAGCCGAACCGCGATGATTTTGAAGCCGGGCTCACACAACAGCCCAAACCGGAAACCCTGCATGATTTTGAAATAGGCCTGAATAAAAGACGGCCGGGGTACAGCTGGGGTATTACCGGTTATTACATGCTCTATCATGATCAGCTGGTGCTTACCGGGAAAATAAATGACGTCGGATCTTATACCCGCACCAACACGCCACGGAGCTACCGCCTCGGCCTGGAACTGCAGGGATCGGTAAAACCGGTAAAATGGTTCAAAGCTTCTGGTAATCTGACCTGGAGCGAGAACAAAGTATTGGATTATACCGAATATATTGATGATTATGATAACGGGGGACAAAAAGCATTCACCTACAAAAAAAGTGATATCGCTTTATCGCCCGCCATTATTGCAGCGGCCAGCCTGAGCTTTTATCCCGTCAGCCAGTTGGAAATCAGTTTCCCGGGAAAGTATGTCGGGATATCCTACCTGGATAACGCGCAGAGCAACCAGAAAAAGATCAGTGATTATTATGTGCAGCAGCTGAGGATGATTTATTCCCGAAAAATAAAAACGGTGCATGAAGTGAATATTGCACTGCAAGTCAATAACCTGTTCAATAAACGGTATGAAGCAAACGGTTATACCTATGGTTACTATACCGGCGGGAACCTGGTAAATGAAAATTTTCTATTCCCGCAGGCCGGAAGGAACTTTATACTGTCCCTGAACATCCGGATATGATCACTTCATGATTTTTTCTTTCCAGGCCAGCATGCCGCCTGCCAGGTTTTTGGTATTGGTGAACCCCATCATATCGAGGATGTGACAGGCTTGTCCGCTACGGTTGCCACTGCGGCAATAACAGATCAGCTCTTTGTTCTTCAGGTTTTCCAGTTCGTCAACCTGCATTTGCTGAATCCTTTTCAGGGGGATCAGCACACCCCCGATGTTAAATTCGGTGTGTTCGGAAAGTTCGCGTACATCCACGAGATTTAATGTTTCACCTTTTGCGAGACGTTCATTGACCTCCAGAACAGAAATTGTTTGCATAAAAAAATTTTGTGACTGGTGATGGGTGATTAAGGCTGGGTATGCGAACTGCTGTCCACGATACGTTCTCTTTTTTGTGCACTCAGCCAGATATCGATGATTTGCCCTTGCCGGATATGATTCAGTTTTCTTTCAAAATCAAAACGATCCGGGTTTTGCCGGTAAACAAAGGCGTTAGCTGTATCCGTGACATCGTTGTCCGGAACTACGGAACCTATGATCAGGCCGCTTTCGCTTAAAGCGGAACGGGCCTCCCGGTAAGAAAGTCCGAACAGATCGGGAACCACGAATTCAATACCAACCCCATTGCCCAGAACCAGCGTTATGGCACTTCCCTGCTGGATCCTGGTTCCTGGTTTAATGCTGGCCCCTTTGAATTGCTGGTCAAGTACGGAGTTGCGGGCAAAATCCGGTCTGAACAGCGTATCCCCCAGTTTGAGCCCATACCTGGCCAATATCATCTCCGCATTCCGGAAGGTCATACTCAGCAGGTTAGGCATCTCAATTTCCGGGGCAATGGCGCGGTTGATGGTTAAATACACCGTGCGGTTTACTTTAACCAGGTTATCCGGTTCCGGAAATTGTTTGATCACCTGAAGCGGGGGCAGGGTATCGTTATAAATGGAATCCTGTATCACCACTTCAAAACCCTGTGACTCCAGGGTTTTCCTGGCCTGGGAAATGCTTTGCCCCAGCACAGCCGGGATCTTCATGGTTTTCCCGTGCCGCGTGATGATGTCCAGCGAACCCAGGAAAAGCAGCAGCAGCAGCACGAGCAGCACAAGGCCCGCAAGGATGTTCACCCACAGGGGCCTACTGGTTATGAATCGAAACACGTATCCGGATTTTAGTTTGAAAGATAGATAAAATTGTCAAGGCTTATGCGCCCGGGATAAGGCGTCTTCAATCAACGCTGAATAGAATTGCTTTAGTGTCCAGCCCATTGCCCTCACCTGCTGGGGCAGTACGCTGGCTTCCGTTTGACCCGGAACCGTATTGATCTCCAGAAGATAAGGCTCTCCCGCAGCCTCATTATAAATCATGTCTATGCGCACGGCGCCACTGCAACTGAATACCTGATATATCTTTTTTGCCGTGCTTTTTACTTTTTCAGCAATCACGTCATCCACGACCGCCGGGGTGGTTTCTTCCGTAAATCCCGGAGAATACTTGGCCTCAAAATCGAAAAATTCCTTGCTGGTTTTTATTTCGGTGAAAGGCAGCGGAATGATTTCGTTACCACTCCGGAATACCCCGATCGTGAATTCCCGGCCCTCTACGAATTCCTCCACCAGCACCTGGTCATCTTCCCGGAAAGCTTTTTCAAGGGCAGCGGTCATTTCTTCCGGTTTATTCACTTTGGACATGCCGATACTCGATCCTCCGTTATTGGGTTTTACAAAAACAGGAAGCTGCAGTTTCTGCAAAACTTCCCGCGCAAGGGGTTTATGCTGTTTGAACAGATGTTGCGATTTGGATACCCGGATCCCGGCAAAAGCCGCCACAGCAACGGTATATCGTTTATTAAAAGTAAGTGCGGAAGTGGCGGCATCGCAGGTGGTGTAAGGCAGGTTCATCAGGTCAAAATAACCCTGAAGCTTCCCGTCTTCTCCCGGGGTGCCGTGGATACCGATCAATACCGCATCGAATTTGATTTTTCCGTTGCCGGTCTGCAGGGAAAAATCATTCTTATCCACGTTAAGTTTCAAGCCATCTGCCGTGCGGTGGAACCAGCCGGCCGGCGTGATGTCGATCCGGTAAACATCGTATCTGGCCTTGTCGATGTGCGCTTCAATGGTCACGGCGCTTTTATAAGATACTTCGGCTTCGCCGCTATAGCCGCCCGTAACGAAAGCAATGACCCTTTTCATTATCTGGATTTAGTGATTGCCGGGGAATCAGAGATGCAGTTTTTCTTTTTTTGCCAGTAATTCTTCCACCGTTTCCCGGTACATTTCGTCCGGAATACAAACATCCACCGGGCAAACGGACGCACATTGGGGTTCTTCATGAAAACCCTGACATTCCGTGCATTTATTGGGAACAATATAATAGGTATCCACGCTCACCGGTTCATTCCGCTGGTTGGCGTCCAATACGCTTCCGTCCATCAGGGTAAATCCGCCTTTTACGGAAGTGCCATCGGCAAGGGCCCATTCCACACCTCCTTCATAAATCGCATTATTCGGGCATTCCGGTTCACAGGCCCCGCAATTGATGCATTCTTCGGTTATCTTAATCGCCATAATTATTGCATTAGGAGTTGATTAGAACTAATTTCGTCGCAAAGATAATCTGAAATATGGACTTGGAGTACCGGATCAGCCTGATGGAGACCCTGGGAAAATATATGATATCCGAAAACCCGGATTGGATCGAGGCCAAAGACCGGGCTCATCAGCATAACCCCTGGTTCACACCCGGTTTTATTGACCTGGCGCTGGAAAACCTCGTTTCCCGTTACCTGCAAAAGGATCAGCTGAAGCAATGGGCGGAATCCCATCAACTTCCCCAACAGCAGGAACATCCCAAAAAAATCGGCCTGGTGATGGCAGGCAATATTCCCCTGGTGGGATTCCATGATTTTTTATCTGTTTTCATCAGCGGTAACCAACAATTGATTAAACTGTCTGCGAAAGATGAACAACTCTTTTCCGCGATACTTATTTTCCTGAAGGAGGTTTCCACGGAAAGCTCCATCTCCTTCCAAACGGCTGTCCTGCTCAAAGGCTGTGACGCCTATATCGCTACCGGCAGCAACAACACAGCCCGTTATTTTGATTATTATTTCGGGAAGTATCCCAGCCTGATCCGCCGCAACCGGACTTCCGTGGCTATACTCAGCGGAGATGAGGGTGAAGAAGATCTGGAAAAACTGGCCGATGACGTGCACCTCTATTTCGGACTGGGCTGCCGGAACGTGACCAAAATCTTTGTTCCGGAAAATTATGATTTTCAACCACTGCTCCGGGCCTTCCGGAAATACAGTCAGCTGGCCGAACATCACCGGTACAAAAACAACTATGACTATCAGCTTTCCCTGGCCATACTCAACAAGCGGTATTATATGACCAATGAATCCATTTTGCTGATGGAAGACAGTTCCCCTTTTTCACCGATCAGCGTACTGCATTACTCTTTTTACCGTTCCCCGGATGATATTTTGCCGGCCCTGGATGCCGAAAGTATCCAGTGTATCGTGGGAAAAGGCTTTTCCCCCTTTGGAAAAAGCCAGCAACCGGAGCTGACCGACTATGCCGACGGCGCCGACACGCTGTTGTTTTTGCAGAATCTGTGAGTGAATGATCATTATGGACTGCTAAATTATCTTTTGTAATTTTGGGAACCGCCATCTACGAAGGTCTTAGTAAATTATTTGTTAAACTGACGGTCAACGCATAACATGATGTTCAACTCGGTGTTATTTTGTTGTTGAAAGACATACCGTTTGAATTTAGTATACGATCAAAAAATAAAAAAATGAAATTAAAACAAGTCGCAGGCATCGTACTCATCAGTGCCGCCACTACCCTGGCGAGTTTGTGGGGGTACGATCATCTCTATGGACGTAAAACTTATCTCTATGGCCAGGACTCCCTCCGGATTCCGGCTAATTATGCCAAGTTCTTTGACGGACAGAAATCTGCGGCGGGACCGGCGGACTTTGTCGAGGCTGCCAGCGCAGCTATTCCTGCTACCGTGCACATCAGAACAAAAACGGTGAGAACGGTCAGCAATAACCTGCCCAAAAGCAATCCGTTTTCTGATCTGTTCGGCATAGATCCAAATGATTTTTTCGGGGACCGTTCCCGTTCACTTCCTGAAATGGGATCGGGATCGGGCGTAATCATCAGTGATGACGGATACATCGTTACCAACAATCATGTGGTAGATGGCGCTGATGAAGTAACGGTTACCCTGAGCAATAAAAAATCCTTTAAGGCAAAAGTGGTAGCCACCGATCCAAGTACGGACCTTGCGGTAGTTAAAGTGGATGCAAAGGGCCTGCCCTTTCTGCTTTACGGCAATTCAGATGATGTTAAAGTAGGTCAGTGGGTGCTCGCCGTGGGTTATCCCCTGTCTCTTGAAACAACGGTGACCGCCGGAATAGTCAGTGCAAAAGGAAGATCGATCGATATCAACAGCCGCCAAAGCCAGAGCCCGGTCGAATCCTTCATTCAAACCGATGCGGCAGTGAATCCGGGAAACAGTGGCGGACCACTCATCAATCCGCAGGGACAGTTGCTGGGCATCAATTCAGCCATTGCATCCCCCACCGGTTCTTATGCAGGCTACTCCTTTACCATTCCGGTGAACATCGTGAAAAAGGTAGTGACCGACTTGATCAAATACGGTACCACCCAAAGGGCCTATCTCGGTATTGAATATGCCCGCGACAACCTCAGTGATGATGTGAAGAAACAGGCAGGCATTAAAGATGGAGAAGGTGTCTATGTGATGAATGTGGTGGACAATGGTGCAGCTGCCAAAGCCGGTCTCCAAAAGGCTGACGTTATTACCAAACTCAATGGTCTTCCCATCAATTCCGGTTCAGAGCTGGTCGGACAGATCGCCATTTACAGACCCGGCGACAAGATCAAGATCACGTATATGCGGAACGGCTCAGAACATGAAGTAAACGTAACGCTTACCAACCACAGTGGCAATATGGACCTGGTTAAAAATACCATTTATGATAAGCTGGGCGCAAACCTGCAGCCTTTGCAGAAGAAAGATGCAGACGCGCTGAAAGTAAAGGGTGGGATTGTAGTAAATTCAATCAGTGATAAGGGATTATTCAGCAAAACCAGAATGGAAGAAGGATTTGTGATATTGAAAGTGAACGGCAGGGAAGTCAGTACCGTAGATGAATTCCGCAAAATCCTCGATGATGCGGGAACCGGTTCAGTTAAGCTGGAAGGAATCTATCCCGGATACGACGGATCGTTCACCTATCCGTTGAAATTGAATGATAACTGAAATATGAAATGGTAAAAAACAAAAAGGCATTCCGCTTTGTGGGAATGCCTTTTGCTTTTAATTCTTTTCATACACGCGGTAGTCCCAGGGTCTTAAATTAAATGTTGTCCCCGGGCCAATATCCTGGTTTTTTAACGAAAAGACATCCCTGAACGAACCGGATAATTCAGCACTGTTCATGGTCAGCGGGACTTCCATTGCCGAAAGGTTTAAAATGATCAGCACAGCATGCAACTGATTCCTGCGTAGAAAAGAGAACACCTCCGGGCCGGCATTATGGGGAAGAATGATCGTGGAAACAGCAGGGTCCCCGGCACGGAGGGCGGGATTGGATTTTCTCAAATGCAGGAGCGCCTGATAAAAATCATTCAGGGCGCAGGGGGTTGTCCAGTCAATCTGATCTTTATCAAAAAATTTCAGTCTTTTCTTATTGGGTAATTCCTGTCCGCTGTAAATCAGAGGTACTCCGTTCCAGGTACAACAGAAAACGGCAAAAGGAAGAACCGCATCGCCCAACCTTTCATATTCGCTGCCACTGTGCGAATTTTCATCATGGTTGCTGGTGAAAAAGGCCCGCATGGCGCGGGGCGGGAACTGATCGTTGTAAAACTGCAGCACTTGTTGCAAACCATCCATTCCGATATTGCCCTTCACATAATCTTCCATAGCATGCAAAAACTTCCAGGTATAGCTGGTATCGAATACGGCGTGGTAAGCAACGTCTTCGCATTCCGCGAGCCAGTACAATGGTTTTTGCCTGTCCAGTACCATTCTGGCCTCTCTCCAGAAGTCAATTGGAACCAGCATGGCCATATCGCAACGAAAGCCATCAATATCGCAGGTATCCACCCAGAATTGCATGCATTGGATCATGGTTTCACGAAGCGTTGCCAAATCATAATTCAGGTCGATCACATCATCCCATCCATGGGCATCAAAAAAATGACCATCCAGGTTCCTTCTGTAAAATTCAGGATGTTCGGTTGTCCACCGGTGATCAAGGCCGGTGTGGTTGGCCACCCAATCGATCAGCACTTTAAACCCGAGCCGGTGCGCTTCCTGAACCAGGGATTTGAAATCATCCAGTGACCCGAGTTCCGGATTCGTACGGCAGTAATCGGAGCAAGCGTAATAGCTTCCCAGGGAACCCAGCCGCCCCTCTTTGCTGATGGGTGTAACGGGCATGAACCACAGTATTTCAACACCCATACCGCGCAGCCGCGGCAGATGGTTTTCAAAGGCCCGGAAACTGCCTTCCGGAGTATACTGCCTCAGGTTCACTTCATAAATATTCGAATTGGCGCTCCAGGGCAGGGGTTGAAAAACCGGATCCATGGGAGAAATTAAAAATTAAAAAAGGGAAGATACGACGCTGGTGGGTGTTTCAGGAATCAAAAAGCGGAACGCGGGGGTGCAACTTGCGGATCCGGTAACGAATAAGCGGAATGCCATATTGGAATGTGCGGGTCCGGGAACAGAAATGAAAAATGGTTTCCCCGGCTTAACTTTGTTCTTCTAATGAAAACCTTTCAGATTCCAGCCGGATACCTAAGCCCATTGATTACTGCGATAAAGCAGAAACGGCGGACTGAGGATAAGATGAAGAAAGATTTTTCTCCAACCAGGCTGGATTTCGGACCCTTGCGCATTTACCTGGCCCGTCATTTCGGTTTTTGTTACGGAGTTGAAAATGCCATTGACATTGCCTTTCGTACCGTATTGGAAAATCCGGGAAAAAATATATTCCTGCTGAGTGAAATGATCCATAACCCCCAGGTGAACGAGGATCTGCAAAACCAGGGCATCCGTTTCTTACAGCGTACGAACGGTGAGCAGCTCATATCCTTTGATACTTTACAAAAAGGGGATATCGTGATCACGCCGGCTTTTGGAACCAGCCTGGAAGTAGATGCGGTGTTGAAATCCAAAGAAATCCATACCGAACAATATAATACCACCTGCCCCTTTGTGGAAAAAGTCTGGAACAGAGCCGGTCAGATTGCAGAAAAAAACTTTACCGTGATCATTCATGGTAAACCGGGGCATGAAGAAACAAGGGCCACTTTTTCGCGTGCCGCTTCCGGCGGTCCGGCCCTGATTATCCGCGATATGGAAGAAGCCAGACAGCTTGCCGGTTTTATCCGGCATGAACAGGATGCCGGAGCCTTTTTTCATATTTTCAGGGACCGTTACAGCCAGGGCTTTGATCCCGCGAGGCATCTGGAACGCATCGGCGTGGTGAACCAAACCACCATGCTGGCATCAGAAACACAGGGCATTGCCGATTTCTTAAAACAGGCGATTCAGGATCATCATGATAAAGGGAACCAACCGGATGAAACCGTTTTTGCGGACACCCGCGACACGCTTTGTTATGCCACGAACGACAACCAATCGTCTGTTTCCACCCTGCTCCAAACGCCTGCGGATCTGGCTATCGTGGTGGGTGGATACAATTCTTCGAATACTTCTCATCTCGTGGAATTATGCGAACAACGGCTTCCCACTTATTTCATCAGTTCGGAAAAAAAAATATTGTCCGCGGAGCAGATCCTTCATTTCGACCTGCATCAGCAGCAGGAAAAGATTCAAAGCCCTTATCTGAAAGAAGATCATCCACCGGATATTTTACTCACCTGCGGAGCATCCTGCCCCGATGCCATTGTGGAAGCCGTCATCGGCCGGCTTGTTGGTTTTTTTGAAAACAGCGTTGAACTGGATACGATGGTGAAGCAGTTTAGTAGTTAACCGCCAATTAATAAATTAGCTCATCTCAAACCCTTCCAGGAATTTTGTATTGAAATTTCCGCTCCGGAAATGTTCTTCCTTCATCAGTTGAAGGTGGAAGGGAATGGTGGTTTTAATGCCTTCAATCACGTACTCACTCAATGCGCGATGCATGGTATCTATGGCTTCATTGCGGGTGCGCGCAACGGCAATGATTTTGGCAATCAGCGAATCATAATACGGAGGTATGGTGTAACCGGCATAAACATGGGAGTCCACCCGGATACCATGGCCGCCGGGCTGGTGAAGCGTTGTGATCCTGCCCGGAGAAGGGCGGAAATCATTGTATGGATCCTCTGCATTGATGCGGCATTCTATGGCATGACCCTGCGGTTCGTAGTTCACTCCGCTGATGGTTTCTCCGGCGGCAATTTTGATTTGTTCCTTAATGAGGTCAAAATTGACCACCTCCTCCGTAACACAATGTTCCACCTGGATGCGGGTGTTCATCTCCATGAAATAGAAATTCCGGTCCTTATCTACCAGAAACTCGATCGTTCCGACGCTTTCATAGTTTATAGCAGAAGCGGCTTTGATGGCGGCTTCTCCCATACGTTGCCGCAGTTCCCGCGTCATAAACGGCGAGGGCGATTCTTCCACGAGCTTTTGATGGCGGCGCTGGATGGAGCAATCCCGTTCGCTGAGGTGACAAACGGTTCCGTACTGGTCACCGGCCACCTGGATTTCTATATGGCGCGGCTCTTCCACAAATTTCTCCATATACACCCCGTCGTTCTTAAAGGAGGCAACCGCTTCTGCTTTGGCTGAATGAAAGGCATGTTCCATCTGGGAAGCTTCCCAAACCACGCGCATGCCTTTACCACCACCGCCGGCAGTCGCTTTGAGGATCACCGGGTAACCAATTTCAGAAGCGATACCTCTGGCTTCATCCAAATTTTCCAATAGGCCACCTCCGCCCGGTACAACCGGGACCCCGGCCCTGATCATGGTTTCCTTGGCAGTGACCTTATCGCCCATGGCATTAATCATGAACGGGGTCGGGCCAATGAATTTAATTCCATGTTCCCCGCAGATTTCCGCAAAGCGGGCATTCTCCGCCAGAAATCCATACCCGGGATGAATGCCATCAGCATTGGTGATTTCCGCTGCAGCCATGATGTGCGGAATGTTCAGATAGGAATCCACGCTGGCTGGCTTTCCGATACATACCGCTTCATCGGCAAACTTAACGTGGAGGCTGTCCTTATCGGCCGTAGAATAAACAGCAATGGTTTTAATACCCATTTCACGACAGGTCCTGATAATCCTCAAGGCAATTTCTCCACGATTGGCGATCAGTATTTTTTTGAACAAGGAGTATTTGATTTGAAAATTTGAAAACGAACTTTAAGCGATCCGGCAGATTTTCATTTTCAAATAAAAGATAAAGCGAATGTGGTAATTTGAAAATTTGATCTGAAATAAGT
>DASRLM010000452.1:0-3524 GCA_035648455.1 Puia sp.
TACATGACCTCTACTGTTATTTACGAGGGAGAACTCAGAACGGTTGCCCGGCACCTTTCTTCCGGCACCCAAATAGAAACCGATGCGCCACTGGATAACCAGGGCAAAGCCGAAAGATTTTCTCCAACCGATCTGGTAGCCACCGCGTTGGGCAGTTGTATGCTCACTATTATGGGCATTAAGGCCCGCGACATGCAGACGGACCTGAAAGATACCCGCATTGAGATTCAGAAACTGATGAAATCCGATCCGCGGCGCATCAGTGGGATCAACCTCAGTTTTCATTTTCCGGATACCTTACAGATAACGGAAAAACAAAGACTGATCCTGGAAAGGGCCGGAAATACCTGCCCCGTCAGACAAAGCATCCACCCGGATATAGAAGTGGTGATCCACTATAACTGGCCTGCAGTTATAGCTGCGTAGCGGTTCCGGTCTGATCGCTGGTATTTTTTCCGGATGACCTCAGCAGGTGGTTCCCGATATCACATTCCAGGCATTTTTTCTGTTGGCAGAATTCGTTTTTCAGTTCCAGTAAGGCCTGGGATCCTGCGGCGGATCTTATTTTCATGCCCAGTTGTTTCCATCGGGAAAGGATTTCATTCTGTTCCGGGGGAATCTCCTGCATCCAGCGGAGTGCCTTCTGACAGCTGGGTTTGTCCGGATGAATTTTCCCATAAGCATATAACAAAGGGATTATGGTATTGATGATGAGATTTTCGACGGTCCCTTTACCCAGGCTTTTTACTTTGAACCGGGATTCTTTATCAAATACATAATGGTAGAACCAGTAATCGTTGGCTGTGAGCATGAATTTTTTCCTCAATTCGGTCAGCCCTTCACACTGCACGACCCAGGTAAATAAATTGGTGGATTCCGAATAGAGGGAAGCCAGTTGGGAAAGACGGATGGTAGGAAAATTTTCGGGACGCATTCTCAGAAAATGCATCTGTTCAAAAACTTTTCCCAGTCTGTATTTGGCTTTTAAAAACTGAAATTCTTTTTTCAGCATAGCCGGATAGGATTCCCTGAAATTTTTCTCCAGCAGGTTGGCCTGACCGAATAATAATGCCTCCAGCTGTATGCGTTGTTGCCGGTGTTTGGCCAGCAGCATAAACGGAATGCTCCTGGCCATGGTTTCAAATGCCGCTGCATTCACTTTCATCCCAAAATTCCCTGCCATCATCCACCAGAGCTGTTCCTCCCAATGAAAGTGGTTAAGCTCCAGCGAATGCAGGATGGGCAGCATCCTGCGATCCAGTCTTTTGATCAGCAAAGCCGGTTGCCAGTAAGTAAGACTTTCCATTACTGGTTCTTTCAAAGACCTTTCGCAGGGTACAAATGCAAACTGATCCATCCAGCCGGCATAGGTATCCAGCATGATCCCGGAGACGCGCTGGCATAGTTCCAACTGCGGAATATTCCGGGTCATCTCCGCCCGGTCCTGTTCCCACACCACATGCAGAATCACATTCCGGTAATGTTCATCCTGATCGTGACCGTGTTTGTCCCAACCGGAAGTGACCAAATGCAATTCAACGCTGCCTGCCCAATGCGTTCCGCTAATCCTGATCCGGGCATTGATAAAATCAGGTCCCTGATTATTATTTTCATCGCCGGGATAATCGATATATAAAGTTTCTCCGGAAAGCAAACTCAGTTCCTGCTGATTGAAGTACCGGTGTTTCCAGATAAACTGTAGCAATTTTTCTGTCATCCGGATTCAAAGCTAGCGGCTGTATGATGAAAGGAAAAGGACAAGCACGAAAAAAAACGGAGAAAAAAAGCGTTAAAAGAAAGTGTAAAATACCGGGGTCTTCAGGGAATTTTATTTATCCTGTAAAATTTTTGCAATTGCTGTACCACGCGGCTCATCGGCAAACCCATTACATTATAGAAATCTCCGTGGATGGCCCGTATACCGGTGACGCCGATCCAATCCTGAATGCCATAGGCGCCGGCTTTGTCGTAAGGTTTATACCGGTCAATATAATGGCCAATGCTGGCAATGTCCAGCGGATGAAACCATACTTCGGTTGTTTCGGAAAATGCACTCTCCTCACGGGAATCCGTTATGTATACCCCGGTGATCACCTGGTGCTTTTTACCGGATAAGCGTTTCAGCATCCGGATGGCATCGGCGCGGTCCACCGGTTTGCCCAGAATTTCCCCTTCGGCAACCACCAGGGTATCGGCGGCCAGAATGATCCTGCCCTGTTCAACCTTTTGTTTAACCAGGTCCGCCTTGCGCCGGGCGATCTGTACCGATATTTCCTCAACCGGCAAACCGGGGGGAATGCTTTCATCTGCATCAGCGGGCATGCTGTCAAATGCCAGCTCCGCCCATTCCAGCAACTGTTTCCGCCGTGGTGATGCAGAAGCGAGTATTATCCGATCCATGAAGTATACATTTTTAAAAAAAGCATGGACAATATGCCCATCATCATCACGGTCTTGATCATGGAACTGAGCCGGTGAAAATCGGATGGCTTTTCCGCCCGGTACATTTTTTTCAAAATCCACAGGATGGGCAGAATAACCAGGAAAGTGGAAAAGATTATGCTCATCCACCAGCGGTACTGCAATACATAAAACTGAATGATGATGAGCGCGGCCACCAGCAGCATCAGCCAGGTGGAGGCGAATAGTTTGGAGGCATTGATCCCCCAGACCACCGGCATGGTCCTGCGCCCGTACCGTGCATCCCCTTCCAGATCCTCCATGTCTTTGACCACTTCCCGCACCAGCGAAATAATGAACGCAAAGGAAGCGTAAACGATGGCGAATTTATACACCCGGGAAAGTGCGGCATGAAATTCGGGATTCACAAAACGATGAAAACGGAATTCGCACAGATACAGAATCAGGATAACCCAGGCCGTGAGCAGGGAGATCAATACATTTCCCAGCAGTAATTTCTTCTTGAAGCTGGTGCTGTAAAACCAAAGCAGCAACACACAAACCAGGTTGGAGGGCCCTATAAAAATATTCCTGAGTTTCCAGGAAAGGTAAAATCCGATGGCAACGCCCAGGCCCGACAACACCAAGTGCCAGATGATGGCCCACCTGCGTTTGATGATTTTTTCCACCACGATCTTTTCCGGTTTGTTCACCCGGTCAATAGGCAGGTCGAAATAATCATTGATGATGTATCCTGCCGCGGCTATGAGCAGGGATGAAAAACACAGCAGCAGGAATTCGGGTGACTTTAAAATATTCTCCCGCGGCGGATCGGCATGGAAAAAACTGGGCAGCAGAATGCAATAATAAAAAAGCCATTGGGTAAGGGCTATGAATACCAGGTTCGGCCACCTGATCAACCGGAAAAAAGCTATGATGGCCCTTGGTTTCATGCTGATATTGATTTGCTGCTGTTCATCCGGATATCATCGGTGTTCATTTGGATGCAACCGGCGCTTCCAGATCCCAATGACCCTGGAGCCGCAGTACTTTTTCAATTACATCACGTACGCAACCGCTGCCACCGTGAAAGGGAGAAATGAATTTTGCTGCCTGCAATACTT
>DASRLM010000453.1:0-5720 GCA_035648455.1 Puia sp.
ACTTTTATTGTGCCCTGAATGCTGCCATCCGGGCAAGTTTGTAACCGAATTTACCGGTGCGTTTTATTCAATCGTTTTGCCACACCTACAAATTTACAGGTTTTCGCCCCTCTTTAAAAGGAAATCCCCATAATACGCTGAGTGGGCCGGCCCTGCCCCAAAAACTAACGCCCATTAGTTTTTTGCCCTAAATTTGTTGATTATCAGCTGGTTTTTGTATGGAGAGCACTACGCAACGGATACGGATCGTAACGGCGACTTCGCTGTTCGACGGGCACGATGCGGCCATTAACATCATGCGCCGGATCTTACAGGGCAAAGGTGTGGAAGTGATTCACCTGGGGCATAACCGGAGTGTGCACGAAATCGCCGAGGCGGCCATAGAAGAAGACGTGCAGGCCATCGCCATTACCTCTTACCAGGGCGGTCATATCGAGTTCTTTAAATACCTGAGGGACCTGCTGGATGAAAGTGGTTGCGGGCACATCCGCCTGTTTGGCGGAGGTGGGGGAACCATTACGCTTTCGGAAATAAAAGAATTGCAGGCATACGGTATCAGCCGTATTTATTCTCCCGACGACGGAAGAAAAATGGGTCTCGAGGGTATGATCGATGACCTTATCCGTCAAACTGAAAAAACATTTGAAGGACCTGAGGGAAATCAGTTCTGGAAGGCTGATTCGCGTTGGAATGGCATTCCGCCACTGGGCGAATTCAAAGATATCCGCCGTATTGCCCGGAAGATCAGCATCGCAGAGAATGGTTCCGCGGGGGTGAAAGAAGAACGAAAGAAAACAGCCGGGAACTCTCCTCCGGTCATTGGCATTACCGGAACCGGAGGCGCCGGGAAAAGCAGCGTCACCGATGAGATCGTGCGCCGTTTCCTGCAGGGATTTTCAGAAAAAACCATCGCCGTTATTTCGGTGGACCCGTCCAGGAAAAAATCGGGGGGCGCTTTGTTGGGTGACAGGATCCGGATGAACAGCATTCATTCTCCCCGGGCCTATATGCGCTCCATGGCTACCCGCGAGGCCGATGTGGCCCTGAGTGCCTATGTACAGGATGCGCTGGATGTTTGCCGGGCAGCTGCTTTCGATCTGATCATCCTGGAGTCTGCGGGTACGGGTCAGAGCGATTCTTCTATAATGGATTATTGCGATCTGAGCCTCTATGTGATGACACCCGAATACGGAGCAGCCAGTCAGCTGGAAAAAATCAACATGCTCGATTTTGCGGATCTGATCGTGATCAATAAATCCGATAAACCGGGCGCCGCCGATGCACTGATCGAAGTGCGGAAACAATATAAACGGAACCACGGTTTATGGACCGCGAAAGACAGTGAATTGCCCGTACATGCCACCACGGCGTCCTTATTCAATGATGCGGGAATACAGCTTTTGTTCAACCACCTGCTGCAAATGCTGGATGAATGCTCCGGAACCCGGTTGGCGGAGGAGATTCATTCACCGGAAATAAAAACACATTCGGAAAAATCAATCATCCCGGCGGCCAGGGTTCGTTACCTGAGCGAGATCCATGAAGCGATCAGCGAATACAATGCGCTGGTAAAGGAACAATCACGCATCGCCACCACGCTTTACCAGTTACAGGGGGCGATGAATGAGATGAAGCATAAAATCTCCGCTGAAAAACCAGCAGGAGATACAGGGAATGACAGTTTAATGGAGCTGCTGCAACAGCGGATCGCTTTTTATGAAACGCAACTCACACCGGTCAGCAGGAAATTAATCAGGAACTGGCCGGAGAAAATAAAATCCTACCGGCAGGATCAGTACAGTTATCAGGTGCGTAACCAGCAGATCACACAGTCCCTTTTTACGAACACCTTATCCGGAACGCGCATTCCCAAAGTGGTTCTTCCGAAATACAGCGACTGGGGCGATATCCTGCGCTGGCAGGCACAGGAAAATGTTCCCGGATCCTTTCCATTCACGGCGGGCGTTTTTCCATTAAAACGGAACTCGGAAGATCCCACGCGGATGTTTGCGGGAGAAGGCGGACCGGAAAGGACCAACAAAAGATTTCATTATGTGTCCGCGGGTCAGCCTTATATCAGACTGAGTACGGCGTTTGACTCCGTTACTTTATACGGGGAGGATCCGGATCCACGGCCTGATATTTTTGGAAAAGTGGGAAACAGCGGAGTGAGTATCTGTACGGTGGATGATGCCAAGAAATTGTACAGTGGATTTGACCTGTGCGATCCCGCAACGTCCGTCAGTATGACGATCAACGGGCCCGCGCCCATGATCCTGGCTTTCTTTCTGCATGCCGCCATCGACCAGCAGTGTGAAAAATACATTTCAGAAAATGGTCTCTGGGATCAGGTGAACCGGCAGATCGAAGAAAAATATGCCATGGGCAACCGCCCGGTATATCAGGATCAGGGTTCCGAAAAACTGCCGGAGGGCCACAGCGGACTGGGATTGAAACTGCTGGGTGTATCCGGAGACGAGGTGTTGCCTGCCGACGTTTATAGTACTTTAAAAGAAAAAGCGCTTAACGGGGTGCGCGGAACGGTTCAGGCGGACATTCTCAAAGAGGACCAGGCACAGAATACCTGCATTTTCTCCACCGAGTTCGCATTGAAACTGATGGGTGACGTGCAGGAATATTTTATGGTAAATCATGTCAGGAATTTTTACAGCGTATCCATCAGCGGATATCATATTGCGGAAGCCGGCGCCAATCCCGTCACCCAGCTGGCTTTTACGCTGGCCAATGGATTTACCTATGTGGAATATTATAAAAGCAGGGGCATGAACATCGATGAGTTTGCGCCGAACCTGTCGTTCTTTTTCAGCAATGGCATGGATGCTGAATACAGTGTGATCGGCCGGGTGGCCCGCCGCATCTGGTCAAAGGCCATGAAGTACAGGTACAAGGCAAACAAACGGAGCCAGATGCTGAAATATCATATTCAGACCAGCGGCCGGAGCCTGCATGCGCAGGAAATTGATTTCAACGACATACGCACCACCCTCCAGGCATTGTATGCCATTTATGATAACTGCAATTCACTTCATACCAATGCCTACGATGAAGCCGTAACCACGCCCACGGAAGAAAGCGTGCGCCGGGCGATGGCCATCCAGCTCATCATCAACCGGGAACTGGGTACGGTAAGAACGGAAAATTTTATACAGGGTTCTTTCCTGATAGAGGAACTTACTGACCTGGTGGAAGAAGCCGTACTGAAAGAATTTGACCGCTTAACGGAAAGAGGCGGTGTGATGGGTGCGATGGAACGCATGTATCAGCGAAATAAAATCCAGGAAGAAAGTCTCCATTATGAAAGCCTGAAACATTCCGGGGAATTGCCGATCATTGGTGTGAATACTTTTTTGCCTAAATCGGGATCTGCGGCGTCTTCGCCGAGAGAAATCATTCGCAGTACCAGCGGCGAAAAGGAAGATCAGATCAAAAACCTGAGGCAATTTTGCAAACGCAATGAATCCAAAGCTGAGAAACAGTTGCAGCATTTAAAACAAGCGGCAGTTGATAACGGAAATTTATTTGAAAAGCTGATGGAAACCGTAAAATTTTGCAGTCTCGGCCAGATCACACACGCCTTGTATGCGGTGGGCGGCCAATATAGAAGGAATATGTAAAGTGAGTTGACGGTTGACGGTTGACCGTTGACGGACTCAGTTGCGAATTCACAATAAAATACCGTCAACCCGACTGTGCATCATTCCCCGATATGCTCTCAATCCAGTTCTTAATATCCTCTTTGCTCTTGTGCATTTTGGAATGCAGTCTTTCCAGCAATTCATTTTCCTTTCCGGGTTTTAAATCGAGGTCTTCATCGGTCAGTTCGATATTTTGTTCTTTGATTCGTTCCCTGACTTCCGGCCAGGGTTTATGCAATTGCAGGAATGTATTTTCCATATGCCGTTTTTTATTTTATCCGCGGTTCGATAAATCGCGGGTGCTCCGGATAAGAGCAATGCCGGCAAAGAAAAAGATCAGTCCCAGGATGCCATACATGGTCACGGCCCGGATACTGTGATTGGATGCTGTATTTCCCTGCACAAACTGGTAAGCGGCCATGATCAGACCGGCAATGCCCAATACGGTGAGAATTACCCCGAAAACGCGTTTTTCCATAATAAGGGTTTAACGTATTGCGGCAAAGAGTATGCCTTTGTATTGTGGACAATTTTACCCCATTGAGATTTCCGCCTTATTATTTTGCATTCACACCAGGTCTATCCGCCATCCACCATATACCATCAACAAACAGATAACACTAATTCCGTCATTGATATAACACCTGGCATTCATCACAGAAGAACGTTCTTCTCTTCCCGGCTCCTAAATATTCTTTTTTTACCGGATGATGGTCACGTGGACAGGTCCTTTTTGTATAGATCAGCCAGTGTTTCTTCAAAACATATTCCCGTTTCCATCGACCCCCGTTACCTTTTTTCCGATAAAAGGCAGCAGGGATTCTTTTGCAATCAGTATGGAAGGCCCTTCCGCATAATTTTATTTTGCCGGATCCATACAATTCACCTGCCAGGACCCTGGCCTGTTTTTTTATTAAATCACAGGATGAAGTATTACATCGGTTGTTCCGGATTTTCTTATAAAGAGTGGAAGGGTGAATTTTATCCGGAAAAATTACCCCAGAAACGCTGGTTTGCCTATTATACCACCCAATTCAATACCCTTGAATTAAACGTGACTTTCTATCGTTTCCCAACGCCGGCCATGCTCACCAACTGGTATGACCAGAGTCCGGATGATTTCCTGTTTGCCGTAAAGGCGCCGCGACTGATCACCCATTATAAGAAATTTCAGGATACAGGGGGGCTGCTGCAGGATTTTTACGGGTCTGTTTCGGCTGGTCTGAAACATAAATTGGGGCCTGTGCTTTTCCAGCTTCCGCGTCAGCTGGTTTATTCAGCGGAATTACTGGACAGGCTCGTTCGTTCGCTGGATAAAAATTTCATCAACGCCATTGAATTCCGAGATGCCAGCTGGTGGACAAAACCGGTGGAACAGGTGCTGACGGAAAATAAGATTATTTTTTGCGGCATCAGCCATCCTGCACTTCCCAGCGATTTTATATTAAACACAAACGATGTATATTACCGCTATCACGGCGTGCCCAAATTATATTATTCGGAATATGAAGGCGCTATTATGCATGCCGTGGCCGATGATCTGCGTTCCCCTGCCATAGATCATGCTTATATTTATTTTAACAATACCGCGGGGGGAGCCGCGATTCACAATGCAAGGCAGTTGATGGAATTCCTTGGCCTGAACCAATTCCGGCCCGACTAGCATATGACTGTCTGCGATCAGGGTTAACTGTGTTATTTTTGCAGCTTAAAGAATTTGCATGAACAGGAGAATGTTATTGCTTCTTACCATCCTGATTTTCGGATGCCGGTCCAATCCTTACCATTCCTCTAACCGGATATATAAAAAACAGGTAAAAGAACTCAATAAGCAGCTCCGGGAACAACCCTTCAATGATTTTCCTTTAATTACGGATAGCGGCGTGGTTACCAACGCCGAAAAAACAGACTGGATAGGGACGGTAAACTTTGATTTGCGGAAACCCGATTTTATCATCATTCATCATACGGCGCAGAATGCCTGCGCGGAAACCCTGCATACATTTACCATTAAGCAGTCCAAAGTAAGCGCCCATTATGTGATCTGTAAAGATGGAACCGTTC
>DASRLM010000454.1:0-4099 GCA_035648455.1 Puia sp.
CATGTCAACGGTTAACCAGCATGAGCTGGATGGTAACGCCCTGCTCGGCATGCATAAGAACTTCGGAAAAGATTTTGTTTTCAATGCTACGGCAGGCGTCAGCACACAGGATAATATCTGGACGTCTACCAGTGGTGGCGGAGGTCCTTTCGTCATTCCTTATTTCTACAGCATATCCAACGTGTCTGCCAAACCGTTTAATTACGGTTATAGCCATTCCCGGGTTAATTCCATATTGGGTAGTGTGGATCTTGGCTATAAAAATTTCCTGTTTCTCTCCGTTACCGGAAGAAACGACTGGTTCTCTGTGCTGAACCCAAAAACAAACAATTATTTCTACCCATCCATTTCCGGAAGTTTTATTTTCTCGGATGCACTTAAACTGCCTTCCGTGATAAACTATGGAAAATTGCGTGCTTCTTTCGGCGGAAGTTCCAATACCGGTGCGGCAAATCCTTACGAAACCATCCTGACCTATGGCTTGCAGGGATACACCTCCAATGGTCAGGCCGTCGGATATGTGGTTAACGGCAGTATCCCCAATCAGTTCCTGAAACCCGTTACCATTCAGGAACAGGAAGTTGGTTTCAACCTCGAATTCCTGAACAGCCGCCTCGGCATAGACGTAGCCGTATATAATAAGAATACGACTAACGATATTGTAACCGTTTCCATTTCCAATACCTCAGGATATCCATCCAACACCATCAATATCGGGAAAATAAGAAACCGCGGTATTGAATTATTATTAACCGGATCGCCCATCAAATCCCGGAATTTCAACTGGAACGTTTCCCTGAATTTTGCATACAACAGCAATAAAGTGCTTGATCTGGGAGGCAGTCCTTCTCTTACGCTGGACGTTCCGCGAAACGGGCCCGCCAGTGTTCAGGCCGTGGTGGGTCTCCCTTACGGACAGATCGTGGGGACCAAGTTCCAGAGGGATAACGGCGGCAATATCATCCACGACACTTCCGGAATACCCCTGCCAACCACCGACCTGGTACCCCTGGGATCAGGGCAATATGATAAGACAGGCGGATTGACGAATGATTTCCACTACAAAAATTTCTCCTTTAGTTTCCTGATTGACTATAAATTCGGCGCTAAAATATATTCCGGAACCAACCTCATTTTGTACAACGATGGCTTACAGAAAGGTACGCTGGTGGGAAGGGAAGGCGGCTTCGTTTCAAAAGGTGTCACGGAAGATGGCCATCCCAATGCCAAAAATGTTTTAACCCAAACCTACTTCGGTGCGCTTGCCGCAGGGTCGAATAATGTAGATGAACTTTTCCTGTATGATGCCAGCTTTATAAAACTCAGATCATTAAGCATAGGATACAGTTTGCCGGCTTCTGTATTGAAGAATGGATTTATCAAGGGACTGTCTGTATCGCTGGTGGCCCGGAACCTGGCCATACTCATGAAACATACGCCCAATATAGATCCGGAATCGAATTATAACAATTCAAATGCGCAGGGCCTGGAATTATCCGGATACCCTACGGTAAGAAGCCTGGGCATGAACCTGAATGTTAAATTCTGATTGCTTAAATTATCTTAATCTATTAAATCGCAAGTCATGACACCAAGAAAATTCATCATAACCTGTATGGCAGCGTGGTTGGTTATTTCGGGTTGCCACAAAAATTTTATTTCCATTAATACGGATCCGGAGCATCTGACATCCGACAATATGAATTATAAATACCTGCTTACGGCTGCCCAGCTGATCACTTCCGGAAACAGCGATGCCAATGCCTACGAAGATGAACGTACGGCCATGGGCTATGCTTCCTGTATGATCCAGCACCTCTCCTCCACTTTTTCTTTCTATAACGGGGACAAATACACGGAGGATGCCAGCTCAGAAGGATCCTACTGGCAGCAGAATTACGGGGACCCGATTAAAAATATACAGGAAATCATCTTCCACGTTAAAGATGATACCGCCCAGGCTAATTTTTACCAGATCGCCCGCATTTTCAGGGTGTTCATGTTTCAACGGATGACGGATATGTATGGAGACTGCCCTTATTCCGAAGCCGGACTGGGTTATATAACCGGGGTTACCTCGCCGAAATACGACAAGCAGCAGGATATTTATACTGACATGCTCAATGAACTGCAGGATGCCGCCACCAAGCTGGATCCCAATGCGCCCAATACCGTTGGCGGGTCCGATCAATTATATGCCGGCGATCCGGTGGAATGGCAAAAATTTGCCTATTCAGAAATGCTTCGCCTGGCCATGAGGATGGTAAAAGTGGATCCCACCAATGCCCAGAAATGGGCACTGGCTGCCCTGGCAGGAGGAGTAATGACCAGCAATGATGATAATGCAGCCTTCAGCCACAATAACTATACACAAAGTACTTCCACGGTGAATGGCATTGCCCTGGTCATTAACGGATACGACAATAACGCCACACACGTAAGCAAAACACTGATTGATCTTTTAAAAACTACAGGCGATCCAAGGCTTCCCTATATGGCAACCGTGTCTACGGATCCCACCAATACGGATCCGACGGATCCCGTAAGCCTGGGAGACAATACCCCGTCTATACAGATTGGCCAGCCAAATGGATATGATTTCGGCGGACTTGCCTTTGACATCGGCAAGGCACCCAACTGGCCCGACCATCCGGCCGTTTCCACTTCTGATTCATTGACTATTTATCAAAACCGGTATTCCATCGTCAATCGCAATGTATTTGCCCGGTATGACGCACCTAATTATTTTCTGACCTATGCGGAAACCGCTTTTCTGGAAGCAGAAGCTGCTGTAAGAGGATGGACCAGTGAAGATCCCGCTGCTTTATACGAAGCCGGTGTAACAGGGGCCATGCAACAGATGGCTCAGATTGCTTCGCTGGAAGGCAGTTTTCCCGCAGCTACCCTGCCCGGCATCAGCGATGCTGCCATCAACACCTATCTTGCGGCCAATCCGTACAATCCTGCAGACGCCTTCAACCAGCTGAATACGCAATACTGGCTGAACACCTATATGGATGAATACGAAGCATGGGCCAACTGGAGAAGAAGCGGATTCCCTGTACTGATCCCCGTTCCCCCTTATCCCGGTAATGTTACCGGAGGTACCATTCCAAGAAGGTTCAGATATAACCCCTCAGAAATATCCGTGAATGCCACAAACTATCAGGATGCTGTTTCACGGCTGAACGGTGGGGATAAAATGACTTCCAGGATATGGTGGGATGTGCCTTAGTAATATGGGGGCTTATTTGCTGATGATGATTTGCTGAACGGTCATAGTGCCGTCTGCTGTCATAAACCGCAACACATAAATTCCACTGCTGAATGGAGGATTCAGCCGGGCAATACCGTTTTGAACCGGCACAACCTGCTGCAATAAATTCCTTCCGCCTGCATCATACCATTCTACCTTCAGGTTGTTCCCGGTGGTTCCCAGGCCACTGATAAATAATACACCTGAAGACGGGTTAGGATAAATAGAAAGAACCTGGGTCTTTGCAAAATTCACCGAAACAATTTTCGAATAAGTATAATTTCCATCCTGGTCCGTTTGTTTCAACCGGTAGTAACTGATGCCGGAATAAGGATCTGTATCGAGGCTGGTATAATCCAGTTCAACGCTGCTGTTTCCACCAAAAGCTTCCGTATTGACATCCCTGACGAAATCAAAATTCGCGGCATCCTTACTTTTCTCAATCGTGAAATGACTGTTGTGGGATTCCGCTGCCGTTGCCCACGTTAAATCAACCTGGCCATTAACCGGCTTTGCTTTGAAATACAGCAGGTCAATCGGTAAAATATTTCCACCGCCCAATCCATCCGCCAGCGCAAAAGTGGAAAAAGAATTAAAAGCCGTAGGTAAAGAAGTAGAGGTGATACTGCCGGATAAATTCGGGTTTCCCGTAAAGACGGGTCCGCCTGTTCCCCCGATGTCAATCCATTTGGTCAGATTGGAAAAAGTATTTTTCACTATGGTGAGCGTGCCGCCGTTCCTCACCACGTCGTTTGATCCAAAAAAAAGCTGGATGGTTTGGTTACCGCTCAATTCGAGACTGGGCTGACTAACCGAAGCGGCGTTTACCCGGCTGATCGTATA
>DASRLM010000455.1:0-6578 GCA_035648455.1 Puia sp.
CCAATACCCCGATCAATGCCAAGGAATTCTTCAAACTGGGTGATGAACACCAGGCCCGTATTGTAACGCTGGATAAGAGCGCACGCAAGATGAGCCTTTCCATCAAACAGCTCAGCGAAGATCCATGGAGCACCATCGAAACCAAGTTCCCGCAGGGCAGCAAACACAATGGCCTGGTGAAAAACATTACGCCCTACGGTGTATTTGTCGAACTCGCTCCGGGTATTGGCGGGATGATCCACATCAGCGACCTCAGCTGGCTGAAACGGTTTAACCATCCTTCTGAATATACCAAGGTAGGCCAGCATATTGATGTGCTGATCCTGAGTATTGACAAGGAAAACCGCAAACTGCAACTCGGACATAAACAACTGGAAGAAGATCCATGGAACGCGCTGGAAAATACCTTTGCCATCGGTACCATCCATGAAGGAACGGTTACGCGCAAAGACGACAAGGGTGCCCTCGTTCAGTTGCCTTATGGTCTGGAAGGATTTGCCCCCAACCGTCATCTCGCCAAAGAAGATGGCAAGACCGTGCAGGCAGATGAAACCACGCAATTCATGGTGATCGAGTTCGACCGCAATGAAAAGCGCATCGTTTTATCTCATACCCGCATCTGGGAACAGGCCAAAGCCGATGAAAAGGATGTTGCCCGCAAGGAAGCAAAGACCGATGCAGATAAAACCCGCAAAGCCGTGAAGACGATCCAGAGCAAGGTTGAAAAACCAACCCTCGGTGATCTCGGAACGCTGGCGGAAATTAAAGAAAAACTGCAGCAGGAAGAAAAAGGCGGAAGTGAAGAAGTGAAGTAAATAATTCGATTAGTTGTGAGACCCTCTTGCTTTTGCAGGAGGGTCTTTCTTTTTTGACGGATGACGGTTGACCGAAATCAGGTGCGGATTCACAATTAAAGTCGGTCAACCGTCAACCGTCATCCGTCATCCCTTCTTCGTAACCTGCGTAAACAACGCCTTCAGCTCCTCCGCATCTTCGGGTTTCATCTTTCCGCCTAATATTAATCGCAGTTGCCTGCGCCGGAGAGCTCCTTCGAACAATAATTTTTCTTCTTCATTCTGTGGATCGACTCCCGGAACCTTCATCGGTTTGCGTTCGGGATCCAGGGCAACAAATGTATAATATGCCTCGTTGCTTTTATACCGCTGGCGGCTTAAAAAGTTTTCTCCCCAAACCCGCAGATGCACTTCCATGGACGTGGTGAATGCACGGCTTAGTTTCGCTTCTATGTGTACGGCGTTACCCAGGCCGATCGGATTTTCAAAAGAAATATTATCCACAGAAGCCGTTACAACAGCTGAATTGCAGTGTTTGGTGGCACATAGGGCCGCCGCAATATCCATCCAGTACATCAGGCGGCCTCCCATCAGGTTGCCGAATACATTGGTGTCATTGGGTAATACCAGCTCCGTCATAATGATCTGCGAATCGGTTGGTGATTTTGTCATCATTTGTACAGTTTCCGTGTTTAAAATCCTGTTCCTGATGATATGCCCGGATCCTGCCGACGCTTACCATTTTTAATTTTACTTAAACCCAAGTCTGCTCGCATCCCTTCAAAAATTCCTCTTCCACATCCGCACCGATGCCCGGTGTTTCCGGAAGTTCAAGATAATAGCCTCTGTATTTTACACCACCGGTCACCGGATCAATTTTATGTCCGAGTAAACAGGTATCCAGATCATAATATAAAATATTGTCCTGGGCACTGGCAAAATGGGCAAAGGCCGTCAGGGCCAGCCGGCTTTCCAACATGCCGCCCATCATGCAGGGGATGTGGTTTTCGGCACAGACCTGGTTTATTTTCAGAGCTTCCAGTATACCACCGGATTTGGAGAATTTGATGTTGACATAATCACAGGCATCGGCTTTGATCAGCCGCAGCGCATCGTGGTGATCGAATACGCTTTCGTCGGCCATGATTTTCACCGGTGAAATGGATTTCAGTTCCGGCAGCAAATGATCGTTCCAGTGCCGCATGGGCTGTTCGCAAAACTGGATATTAAATCTCCCCATGGCCAGTAAAGCATCGCGGGCGGTATCAGGATCCCATCCCTGGTTGGCATCAATCCGCAGCACCAGCGAATCACCCACCGCCTGACGGATAAGCTTCACCCTTTCCACATCCTGCGTACCGTTTTTGCCGAGCTTTATTTTGATGATCCGGACTCCCTTATTTTTAAATTCGAGTGCCTTCGCCGCCATCACTTCCGGTTCACCGATACCGATGGTCAGATCGGTCTCCAGTGGTTTTCTGCTGCCATGTAAAAATTGATAAAGCGGAAGTCCCGCTTCTTTCGATGCCAGATCATACAGGGCCATGTCGAAAGCGCTTTTCACCGTGGAATTAAAGGCGGTGAAATCATGTAACCCGGCCATACGGGCTGGGATGTCCAGCGGATCCTTGTCTTTCCACAAAGCAGCAAACTCTTTGGCCATTTCATAACAGGTGGCCTGGGTTTCGCCCACGATCATGGGAAAGGCCGAACATTCGCCCACGCCCGTGATGCCGCTGCTGGTATGGATCCTGATGAAAAGATTCTGCGCATAGTACATCGTTCCGGTAGCAATGCTGAACGGATGCATGGGTATGCTGAGCTTATAAATGCCGGTTTGAATAATTCTCATCGGAAAGAAGCCGAAAATAAGCAATAATCGGCTATGACTTAGTGGATTGGCCGGTTTCTCCTAATTTTGGTTGACGGATGACGGATGACGGTTGACCGAATTCCTGTGCGGCTTTGCACCTGAAGTCCGTCAACCGTCATCCGTCAACCGTCAACTTTAAAATATGATTCCTCCCCCCATCTCCTTCACCAATACCCAAATTGCTTTTGCTTATAAATCCGATGCGGAACTGAAATGGGCCCGCTTTCTATTCCGCAGCATGGGCAAGGCATTCCTGGTGAAATGGGGCATCCGTTTAACTCCCCTCGCCATCCGTGCCGGACTGCCTGTTAAAGGGATCATCCGGAGAACGCTTTTTGCGCAGTTTGTGGGAGGGGAAACGCTGGAACAAACGGATGCTGTTGCGCGGAAACTGGCGGCCTACCACGTGCAGGCCATCCTGGACTATGGCGTGGAAGGCGGGGAGAACGGTGAAACCGGATTTGACCAGGCCTGCCGGGAATTTATACGGGTGATCCAATACGCGGCTTCCCAACCTAATATTCCGTTCATCAGCATCAAGGTCACGGGTTTTGCCCGCTTTGAATTGCTGGAGAAACTGGACAGCTCATTAAGTTCCGCATCGGGGTCCCTGATGAAACGATATGCCGCTGCATTGTCTTCTTTCAGCGAAGCGGAGTCTTCCGAATGGAACCGGGTGCGTAGCCGCATGCAGCAGATCTGTGAAGCCGCTTCCACGCATCAGGTGGGGATACTCGTGGACGCCGAAGAAACCTGGATACAGGATCCGGTGGATGTGCTCAGCATCCAGATGATGGAACAGTTTAATAAAGAGGAAGTGATCGTGTTCAATACCGTTCAATTATACCGCAGTGACCGGCTGTCTTTTTTACGGGATATGCTCGAAGCCGCCCTGCTGAAGGATTTTGTGCTGGGCGTAAAGCTCGTACGCGGGGCTTATATAGAGAAGGAGAGGGCGCGGGCGGAAGCGCAGCATTATCCTTCTCCCATTCAGAAGAATAAAGAGGCCACGGACCGCGACTATAACGAAGCGGTGGTTTTTTGCGTTGATCATATTGCGCATATCTCCGCCATCATCGCCAGCCACAATGAATACAGCAATGGTTATGCAGCGCAGTTACTGCGCGAAAGGCAACTGCCGCTTAACCACAAACACATTCATTTTTCCCAGTTGTACGGAATGAGTGACAACATCACGTTTAATCTGGCCAGCGCAGGGTGTTCCGTAAGCAAATACCTGCCCTTCGGTCCCATTGAGGAGGTGGTGCCCTACCTGATGCGGCGCGCGGAGGAAAACAGTTCGCTGAGCGGGCAAACCGGCAGGGAACTGGCTTTGATCCGGAAAGAATTGCAAAGAAGAGGCATTGCCGGATGATTTGGTTTTCCGGTTGTTAATTTATTTTATCGTCCGCCCATTCATATAATAAATGCGCCTTTTGCCAGCCGGGAAATATATTTCTGATTATATTTGGCGTTAACCGTTTTCATAAAAAACAGCCATATTGGATGACTAAGCAGATCAGTTTGGTTTTGGGTTCATTTATCTTTCTTTCCCTTTTTCCTGCCTGTAAAAATAAACAGGATACCGCTGCAAAAAAACCGGAAACGAATGTTTACGTGGATGCGCTCGTCGCCGCTACCCAACCCATCACCAATACCATTGAGGTGAACGGAACGGTTGTTGCCAACGAATATGTTGAACTGCATCCCGAAGCCAGCGGCCGGATCACTTATCTCCATGTGCCGGAAGGCAAACGGATAGCCGCGGGCACCGTGATCGCCCGCATCAACAACGCCGATCTGGAGGCCCAGGTGAATAAAAGTAAGGTGCAACTCGACCTCGCCGAAAAAACCGAAGAGCGGAACAAACAACTGCTGGCCGTAAATGGCATCAATCAAAGCGATTACGATGCCTCATTGAATGCAGTTAACGGATTCAAAGCGGATATTGCGTATAACCAGGCCCTGTCTGATAAAACCATTTTGAAGGCGCCTTTCAGTGGCATCATCGGTTTGCGCCAGGTGAGCCTGGGTGCTTATGTTTCTCCCACCACCCTGATCGCCACCCTGTTGCAGCTTGACCGGATCAAAATAGATTTTACCCTGCCGGAAGGTTATGGCAGTATATTAAAAGTAGGTGGTACAGTGGATGTGGAAATGGATGCCGAGGGCGCCGGCAGGAAAAAAGCCAGGATCATGGCCATTGAACCCCAGGTGAATCAATCTTCCCGGAGCCTGACCGTTCGGGCTATACTGGAAAACAGCAATCCCAATCCCGGCGCCTTCGTAAAAGTATTTGTCAATGCCGGTACAAATAAAAATGCCATCCTGGTTCCTACCAATTCCCTTATTCCCAATGACAAGGACAATCAGGTGATCCTGGTGAAAAACGGAAGGGCCAGTTTCGCCAATGTAACCGCCGGTTTGCGGCTGTCCAATAATGTGGTGATCACCAGTGGCATAAAAGACGGGGATACCGTGGTGGTGACCGGCGTTCTGTTTGCCAGACCCAAGGCCAGACTGGAAGTTCGGAATATCAGGACGCTGGCCCAGTTCGCCGCATTAAATAACAACGGAAGCATCTCACAATAACCATGAACATTTCGGAATTATCGCTGCGAAGGCCTGTGCTGGCAACCGTAATGAACCTGATGATTATTTTATTCGGGATCGTGGGATATTACTTCCTGGCCGTCCGCGATTACCCGGCCATCGACCCGCCCATCATCACAGTAACTACTTCCTATACCGGCGCCAATCCCGACATCATCGAAAGTCAGATCACCGAACCCCTGGAAAAACAGGTAAACGGAATTCCCGGTATACGAACCATCACCTCCACCAGTTCCCTCGGCAGAAGTTCCATCGTTGTGGAGTTCAATCTGGGTTATGACCTGGAAAGTGCAGCGAGTGATGTGCGGGATAAAGTGGGGCAGGCCGCCCGTAACCTGCCCCTCGATATAGATGCCCCGCCGGTAGTGACCAAAGCGGATGCCAACAGTGATTTCATTTTACTGCTGGCCGTGCAGAGCCGCACCAAGAGCCTGATGGAACTCAGTGACTATGCCGACAATGTGCTGCAGCAACAACTGCAAACGATAGACGGCGTGAGTTCCGTGAATGTTTTCGGCGACCTGGGTTTTGCCATGCGCGTATGGCTCGACCCGGATAAAATGAGCGCCTACAATGTGGCGTATAATGACATCAGCGCGGCGATGGTTTCAGAAAATGTGGAGCTGCCACCCGGTAAGATTTACGGTAACAATACCGAGATGACCATCATGACCAAAGGCCGGCTCACCAGCATTGAGGATTTCAGGAACGTGATCCTCCGGGAAGACAGTTCCGGCATCGTTCGCCTGGGCGATGTGGCGAGGATTGAACTCGGTCCGCAAAGCCCTGAACAAAGCTGGAAATATGATGGCGTGAATGCGGTCGGACTCGCCATCATCCCGCAGCCGGGAGCGAACAATATTGAAATTGCCAATGAGTTCAATAAAAAGCTGGAGATCATCAAACAATCCAACCGGGAAGATCTGCAGTTCAACGTGCTGATCGATAATACCAAAACCATCCGGCAGTCATTGAATGAAGTAAAGGATACGCTGCTCATCTCCTTCAGCCTGGTGGTGTTTGTGATCTTTTTCTTTTTCCGGAACTGGCTGATTGCCCTGCGGCCTCTAATCGATATTCCCATCTCGCTGATTGCGACTTTCTTCATCATGTATGTTTCCGGGTTCACCATCAACATCCTTACTTTACTGGCCATCGTGCTGGCCACGGGATTGGTGGTGGATGACGGGATCGTGGTCACGGAAAATATTTTCAGAAAACTCGAAGAGGGATTGCCGTTGAAAAAGGCGGCGGTGGAAGGAAGCCGGGAAATTTTCTTTGCCGTGATATCCACTTCC
>DASRLM010000456.1:0-2597 GCA_035648455.1 Puia sp.
GTTCAAAATGCATTTCTCCCATCGGTTTATTATCTGGAAGAAGCAGCAAAATTGGAAAATTCTGAAAAAAGTCTCACTTTTGCAGCCCAATTATTTTTGAACAACCTGCGCGGGCAGGATAATCCGGAACTGAAAAGCTGGATGGCCGATCAGAGCCGGGATCTTTTTGAAAGGGCCGAAAAGCTGAACCCCGCGAATGATTCAACAGTAATCGGGCTTGGAGCAACATATATTTTTGGGAGTACGGGGCAGGAGCCGGCCAATGTGATGAAAGGTATTCAGAAGATCCTTGAAGTGACCCGCAGGGATTCGACGAACATGTATGCCCAGCTTATGCTTGGCCTGGGCGGTATAGAATCCGGGCAGTATGATAAGGCCATTCCCCGTTTGCTGAAAGTAGCCGATCAGGAACCCGGGAATCTGGAAGCGATATTGAGTCTGGGAGAGGCTTATGAAAGGACCGGCGATAAGGCATCCGCAAAAAAATGGTATGCATCCGCAAAGAAGCAGACGAAAAATCCTGACCTGGTCAATGCGATCAACGAAAGACTGGAGTCATTAAAATAAGCGCTCAAAGGAGCAGAGACAAAATATTAGTTAACTAAAAAAGCATTCATCAATGCCTTGTGGTAAAAAAAGGAAGCGGCACAAAATTGCAACCCATAAAAGAAAGAAAAGATTGCGTAAGAACCGTCATAAGAAAAAGAACAAATAAACGCACTCCGGGCCGGATGCCCTACCGGTCTTTATTTCCTGCTGAATCAAATTTATTTACTTACGCTACACAACATGCACGTATGCATCCGTACAGGCGCTTAATTAAATCCTCTTCAGCATTTGGATTCCTTTTTAATTATGTACAGGCTAAGCAGTAAATGTTACATAAACATTGAACAAGGAACTGATTATAAATGCAGCCCCTCAGGGAGTAGAAATAGCCCTGCTGGAAGATAAAAAGCTGGTAGAATTGCACCATGAAAAAACTGACGCCAGTTTTGCCGTGGGTGATTTATACCTGGGCAAGGTGAAAAAGCTCATCCCCGGCCTGAACGCCGCATTTGTAGATGTTGGTTTTGAAAAAGATGCCTTTCTGCATTATACCGATCTCAGCCCTTACGCCCGATCCCTGCTCAAATTCACACAACAAAGTATTCAGGATACGAATGAGTCCGGATTTGATTTCGGCAATTTTGCCGTAGAACCTGAAATTGTAAAAACCGGCAAGATCAATGAAGTGCTGAGTGGCAAACCCAATATTCTCGTCCAGATTCTCAAGGAACCCATTGCTGCAAAAGGGCCGCGACTGAGCTGTGAGATCTCCCTGCCCGGACGGTTCGTGGTCATCACGCCATTCAATGATATTGTTGCGGTTTCCCGGAAGATTCATTCTTCCGACGAACGGAAAAGACTGCAAAAGATCGTGGAAGCCATTAAACCGAAAAATTTCGGGGTGATCGTGCGCACCGCAGCCGAAGGAAAAAATACTGCCGAACTCCATGAGGACCTGACCGATCTCGTGGCCACCTGGAAAACGATCCAGCATAATCTGAAAGGAGCGGTTGCTCCTGCAAAAATCCTCAGCGAGCAGACCAAGACCACCAGTATGCTCCGGGATCTGCTCAACGAAGATTTCAACAAGATCGTGGTAAACGACCGTAACCTGTATACAGATACCCGCGCCTACATCCAGCGGATCGCGGCCGATAAAATTGATATTGTTGCCCTTTATAATAATGGCGCCCCGATATTTGATCATTTTGGCATCACCAAACAGGTGAAAGCCGCTTTTGGTAAAACCGTTAACCTGCCCAGCGGGGCCTATCTGATCGTGGAACATACGGAAGCGCTTCATGTGATTGACGTGAACAGCGGATATAAAAGCGTCAGCAACAACCAGGAACAAAATGCCCTGGAGACCAACCTGGAGGCCGCAGAAGAAATCGCCCGCCAGCTTCGCCTGCGCGACCTGGGCGGTATCATCGTCGCGGATTTCATCGACATGAAATTTCCGGACAATAAAAGAAAGCTGGTTGAAGCCATGGAGTCTTTTATGCGTACCGACAGGGCCAAACATGCCGTGCTGCCCATTTCCAAATTCGGGCTGATGCAGATCACACGCCAGCGGATGAAACCCCAGATCACCATCAACACCCAGGAAATCTGCCCAACCTGCAACGGAACCGGCAAAATTTCTTCCGCCCTGATCCTGGAAGATGAAATTGAGAAAAACCTGAGCTACCTGCTTAATCACCAGCATAAGGACCTGATCCTCACCGTGCACCCCATCATGCACGCCTACCTGACCAAGGGTGGCTTTTTCTTCAGTAAAAAGTCTAAATGGCGCTGGAAATACAAACAGCCCGTCCAGGTTAAGTCAAACAACAACTACCACATGACCGAATTCCATTTCTTCGACAAACAGGAGGAAGAAATCAAGCTCTGATCACGGTCCTTTTACCCGGTTTTTCCCGGATTTTTGCGCATTTTCCCCCTAAAACAGATTAAATGATTTTATAATGTGATGGTTTTCCGGAGTTTCCATTTTTGGGCCGGAAAATAGTTTTTTGCCTTATCCGGGGGTGTTCATTCTCAGTTAT
>DASRLM010000457.1:0-2267 GCA_035648455.1 Puia sp.
TCCAATTTCCGTTTTGTATCGGCTGTTGCCCAGTTTGGCATGTTGCTGCGTGACTCTGAATTCAAACAAGAAGCGTCTTATGACAAGGCCCGGGCATTGGCCAGGAATGCCCTGGGCGATGATAAGGAGGGTTATCGTGCAGAATTTTTGAAACTGCTGAAAAATGCAGAAGACCTTGCGGGAAAAACGGAAAAATCAGCCACCCACCGGGAGGATACCGGTAAGCGGTGATCAAAAGCTGTAATCAATCCGGGAGTAAAGAACTTCCGGACTGATTAAATTCTCTAATTTTGAGGAAATTTATTTTATGGGAGTAGATGCAAAACACATCGCCACATTTCTTCTCGGAGCCGCTGCCGGTTTGGCTGCGCATAAATATGCAACCATGACGCCGGAAGAAAGGGAAAAGATAGCGGCGAATCTAAAAGACAAAGCACATCAATTCAAAGATGAAGCGGAAAAGGCAACGGAGCAGGCGAAGGATTATTTCTCAGAATTGAAAACCAAAGGGGGAGACGCCCTAAAAACGCATTTCCCCGAAGCGGAGAAGATGATGGAGCGTTTGTTTGGAGGGAAAACGAGTTAAAAGGTTGACCGATGACGGTTGACGGCTTTGCCCGCCGAAGAGAAGCGGAGGTGGGTTGACCGACTATATTGCGAATCCGCATCTGAAGTCGGTCAACCTCATCCTTCAACCATAAAAATTGTTAATTTAACTATTGAAGCTTCAACACTATTCCCACCTGGAAATTCGTGATATCAAATCCGGCTTCCGCATTGAAACCAAACTGGGGTGAAATAAAATAGGAAGCACCGACAAATCCACCGAAAGCGGGGATGACTTGGTTATCATAATTATCTGTATATCCCCAATGGTGGAATCCCAGTCCGGCAGAAAGCCCGCCATAAGTATCTAAACCCGGAACCTGCCATCCATAATGCCAGGCCGCCCTTCCGGCAACCACAAAAGTATGGGCCCGATAATTATCATAGTTTTTATAGTGACCGCCTGAAAAAGAGCCGCCGACTTCAGGCCCCAAGGTTATTACACCAGGCCCTGCCTGCCATAACCCAAATTCAGCTGCCAGTTTAAATCCGAAACCCGTAGCATAACTGTCGCCTCTGTAATCTGCTCCAACACCAATACCGGCATTGAAAATGGTACTGCCTACTTTTACCGGGGTAACTTCTCCGCTTACAGCACGGGATTGGGAATAACCCGGCGTGCAAAGAGCCAAAAGACCAAATACCAATAAAGCCGCTGGAAGAAATTTCAATTTTTTCATAACTGCAAAGATAATTACCGTCCTGTATAAAAAAAAAGGGCCAGGATAGAAATCCAGCCCGTTAAAATCCAATATCCTATGAAAAACCAGAATAGGGTGAACAAGCCGCATACCAGACTTCTGTATTTAATACTGCTGAATGGGATTTGGTTAAATTTTAACTAGGTATCAGTTATTTGCGGAAGAAATGTAAAATAACAGTTTAAGAAAATCTCTGCGCTCCGCTAACGCATTTTCTGTAATTTTTCCATGCTGTGGAAAATTTATCCCATTTTTGGCCTGCTTGGGGGAAAGATACTGGCATACATTTTTCACGTATATAACTATGAACACAACTCAAAACGATAATCAGACCGGTTCGAACTCAGGGGATCTTTTTCCAAACCTGCCGCTGAAATACCTCACCGCCAGTTCGATCATAGGAGACAAGGTTCTTAATGATAACGACGACCATCTGGGTGAGATCAAGGACATCATGCTGGATATCAAAACGGGAAAAATTGATTATCTGGTGATTGAATTCGGCGGATTCCTGGGAATTGGTGTAAAGTATTTTGCCATTCCCTTCCGGTTGCTGCGGGTTGACCCGGCGAGAAAATTATTCATTTTCAATCAATCCAAAGAGGCATTGGTAAAAGCCCCGGGGTTTGATACGGATCACTGGCCGGATACCAATTTACATTTGGACCAGGTATACAGTTACTGGAGTTTCTTCTGAAGATATGTTTTTGAGCCTTTATCCGGCAAAATCCTTTGCCTTGTCCACCACGTCATCCGCTTCATCCTCCAGTTTATCCTTAAGATCATTCAGGCCATCCACCAGTTTATTCCAGGTTTCAGATCCTTTGGCCGGTGCAATCAGAATGCCGATGCCGATACCAATCAGCAGCGTGAGTAATGTTTTATTCATAAATTATTTTTGATATTCTTTCAAATGTTGAGCCTGCGCGAATTGGGAATAAATTTCCTACTCAGCGAAAT
>DASRLM010000458.1:0-11087 GCA_035648455.1 Puia sp.
AATTTAAATACAGCCACCTGGAAATACCGATGCCGCCGCTGGTGAAAACGGGCGACAGCATAAACATCAGGGCCAGGGTAAAAAATACCGGGAGTTACAGGGGTTCAACCCTTACGGACCTGATTATTGACGGGAAAGTAGATCAATCAAAGCGGATTGATTTAAAACCCGGTGAAGAAAAAAACATCCGGTTTATTTATATACCCAACCGGGAATCGGTTTGCCGTATCGTTATCGGAGATCTGAAGCCTGCCCTGCTTCGCATCCAGGGACCGGCAGATAAACCGCACTACAACGATTCTTTATTTTCCGCGCTGAATGCCCGGTTGTTCCTGGATTTTGATGAAGGCGAAACAGCCATCATCCGGGATCGGTCCGGGAAAAATAATAACGCACAGGTGAAAGGTAGATTAAATTGGGTGCCGGGCATATACGGACAGGCGATTCAAACCAATGCTTCTATTGGAGGCTATATTGCATTGCCGGACAGCATAACATCCAATGATCCCGGCCAGGAACTCACGCTGATGGCCTGGGTATATCCTGAAGAGGAAAAGAATTTTTCCGACATTATTTCCAAAGGCGAATGGAACAGCCTCCAGTTAAAAGGAAGTAACCAGCTGATTAATTTCTATGCTGATGGCTGGGAAGGTCATGAGGCCATGGCACCCGTGCCGGAAAACTGGAACCGGCACTGGCATCATCTGGCCGGCGTTTCCGACGGAACGAATTATAAACTCTATGTGGATGGCAAACTGGTCGAAACCAAAAAAGGCGAAAAACGCAATCCGCGGGGTGAAACAGGAACCGCTAACTATTCCGGCAGCCCCTGGGGCATCGGACGGAACGCCAATTCCCCGGAACGGGTGTTCAACGGATATATTGACGAGGTGATGATCTTTCAAAAAGCATTGAACCACGAGCAGATTGTAAACCTGATGTTGCATATATATTAACTAATCAAAACAGGGCTGGTAACCAGGGCACGATATGAAAAAGCGATATTTATTTTTATTGGCGGTGATGCTATTCTCCGGAACCGGTTTTATCTATGGCCAGTCCGCAGATCAAAAATCATCCGGACAATTATCTCCGGCCGCTTATGTCAATCCCTTCATCGGCGCCAGCACCAACTCAGCCGATGCCGGTATTTTTCACGGTCTCGGAAAAACATTTCCCGGTGCGGCAACACCTTTTGGTCTGGTGCAGTTAAGTCCGAATACCATCACTGGTGGCGACAATGGATCCGGATACAGTTATGAACATCAAAGCCTGGAGGGGTTTGCCTTTACGCAGATGAGCGGAGTGGGCTGGTATGGTGACCTGGGCAATTTTCTGGTGACCCCCACCACCGGTCCTTTGAAAACCAGTGCCGGTAAACCGGAACATCCGGGGGAAGGTTACCGTTCCCGGTTTTCAAAAGACGATGAAAAAGCCAGCGCAGGATATTATGCTGCCACCCTGACCGATTACGGTATCCGGGCGGAAATGACCGCTGCGCCACACAGTGGTATACTCCGTTTTACTTTCCCCGCCAACAGCGCGTCCCGCATTCAGATCGATCTGGCCAGGCGGGTAGGGGGCACGTCTACCGCCCAATATGTGCAGGTACTGGATAAGTACACGATCCGTGGCTGGATGAGATGCACCCCGGAAGGTGGTGGTTGGGGCAACGGTGATGGTCATGCGAACTATACCGTGTATTTCTACGCGCGCTTCAGCAAGCCGTTAAAGCATTATGGCGTATGGAGCGCAAACATTCCCGACGACTGGACGCGGAAAAGAGAGGACGTGGAGAGTGACCGTTATCAGCAAAGGATTTCCGAAGCGAAACGGCTGGAAGGGGTGAGGGAGCAATCGGGAAAACACCTGGGATTTTATACTGAATTTGCAACGCATGACCGGGAACAGGTGCTGATGAAGGCCGGCATCTCCTTTGTGAGTATGGAAGGCGCCGCCAGGAACCTGAACAGCGAAATAAAGGGCTGGGATTTCAACAAAGTGCATCAGCAGGCGCTTGACCTGTGGAACAGGGCCCTGGGAAAACTATCCATCACGGGCGGCAGCACGGAAGAAAAAACGGTCTTTTATACCGCCCTGTATCATACCCTGATTGATCCGCGTAATTTTTCGGATGTGGATGGCCGTTATCCCGGAGGGGATGGGCTGGTTCATCAGTCAGCCGGATTTACCAAACGCACCATCTTCAGCGGGTGGGACGTATTCAGGAGCCAGTTTCCGCTGCAGACGATCATTAATCCCGTAGTGGTGAACGATATGATCAACTCGCTGGTTGAGCTGGCGGACCGGAGCGGAAAGAAATACCTGGAACGGTGGGAACTGCTGAATGCTTATAGTGGGTGCATGCTCGGGAATCCGGCCGTTTCCGTTATTGCCGATGCTTTTGCCAAAGGCATACGGGATTTCAATGTGGTCAAAGCCTATCAATACGCAAAAAATACCTGTATACTTTTTGGGAATGGCGACCGGGGATATACCACGGGTGAAAACGGACTTTCAAAAACCCTGGAATATGCCTATGCAGACTGGTGCCTGTCCAGCTTGGCCGGAGCCCTGGGCAAAAAAGAGGATCAGGAAAAATACAGCAGGCAGTCGATGGATTACCAGCATGTGTTTGACGACTCCGTGCATTGGTTCCGTCCCAGAAAGGAAGACGGATCCTGGGAACCCTGGCCCGCGGAAGGACGGCTGAAACAGGATTATGGAACAGTGGAAAGCAATCCCTATCAGCAGGGGTGGTTCGTTCCCCAGGATGTTCCCGGCATGGTGAAACTGATGGGCGGAAAAGAAAAAGTGATGGAAGACCTGGAATCCTTTTTTCAGAAGACGCCGGAAAATATGATGTGGAACGACTATTATAACCACGCCAATGAGCCGGTACACCACGTTGCGTTTTTGTTTAATCGCATCGGTTACCCCTGGCTCACCCAGCAATGGACCCGGGCCATCTGCCGCAGGGCCTATCACAATTCGGTGGAAGGATTGGTGGGCAATGAGGACGTCGGCCAGATGTCGGCCTGGTATGTGCTGGCCGCGATGGGCATTCATCCCGTTTGCCCCGGCAGTACACGCTATGAAATAACGAGTCCGGTATTCAACAGCGTACGGATTTCCCTGGATCCGAAATATGCGAAGGGCAAAACTTTTTCCATCATTGCCCTGCATAATACACCTGAAAATATTTACATTCAACAGGCCAGTCTGAACGGCAAACCTTATCCCTATTGCTGGCTGGATCATAAAACCATCATCTCCGGAGGTATTCTGGAACTGACCATGGGCAACAAGCCCAATAAGAACTGGGGAATCCGTTAAAATAAACATGATGCATTTCACCTGTTTAATGAAAAAGAAAAACCGTCTGCTGATCCTGTGTTGTTTACTGATGCAGTTCAGTCAGGCACAGGAACCTTTGCGTCTCTGGTATAAACAACCTGCTGCCATTTGGGAAGCCTGTGTTCCATTGGGAAACGGCAGGCTCGGCGCGATGCCGGACGGTGGGGTAAATAAGGAAAAGCTGGTGCTGAACGACATTAGTCTTTGGTCCGGCGGTCCGCAGGAGGCTGACGATCCGGAAGCTGGAAAATATCTGGAGTCGATCAGGCAGTTGCTTTTGGAAGGGAAGAATGATGAGGCACAGGAACTGATGTTTAAAACATTTATCTGCAAAGGAGCAGGATCCGGCGAGGGAAACGGCGCCAATAAGCCCTATGGCAGTTACCAGGTGCTGGGTAACCTGCACCTGCTGTTTGATTATGGAAAGGATTCCGGCCTGATTAAACCGGAAAATTACCGCCGCGACCTCCTGATTCCGGAAGCGGTTTCCCATTGCCGTTATACTGTGGACGGGGTTGACTATGACCGGGAATATTTTACCAGTTTCACAGATGATGTGATCATCATTCATCTGAAAGCCAGCCGGAATGGTATGATTTCCCTGACCACCGGTTTGGATCGTCCCGAACGATACAGGATCCGTGTTGTTGGAAAAGAATTACAAATGGAAGGCCAGTTGAATAACGGAACGGATGGCCGGGGTATGCGTTACCTCACGCGCATCAGGATGAAGCTGGATGGGGGCAAACTGCTGGCCGGCGATTCCACTTTAACCGTGGAACATGCCAATGCGGTTACGATATATATTTCTTCCGGTACCAATTTCAGGGATCCTTCGTTTAAAAAAAGATCGGCTGACCGGATCACGGCGGCCATACAAAAAACGTATGCCGCAGAGAAAGCCGCCCACATCAGAAAATTTAAGTCCTTATTCAACAGAGCCGGTCTCCAACTGGAAAGCAAAAACGAACATGCCGGTCTCCCTACTGATGAGCGCCTGGATGCTTTTAGAAATGATCCGTCGGATATCGGACTGGCGGCCCTGTATTTTCAGTATGGCCGGTATCTGGCCATCAGCAGTACAAGGGCCGGCCTGCTGCCGCCCAATCTGCAGGGATTATGGGCCAATACCGTTCAGACGCCCTGGAACGGGGACTATCATCTGGACATCAATATTCAGATGAATCACTGGCCCATTGAGGAAGCTAACCTGCCCATGCTCAACGAGCCCTATTTTGCGCTGGTAAAACAACTGGTGGAACCCGGAGAAAAAACGGCCCGCACGTATTATAAGGCAAAGGGATGGGTGGCCCATCCCATCACCAATGTGTGGGGATACACTTCTCCCGGGGAATACCCCAGCTGGGGCGCCACCAATATCGGCTCCGGGTGGATCTGCAATGACCTCTGGGAGCACTATGCTTTTACAAACGACAAAAGCTATCTGGAAAAAATATACCCGGTATTAAAATCGTCTGCGGCCTTTTACCTCAGCTCCATGATCATGGAAAACAAACATGGATGGCTGGTTACCGCACCATCCAACTCACCGGAAAATGCGTTTTTACTTCCCAATGGAAAAGAGGCTTCGGTCTGCATGGGTCCGACCATCGATAACCAGATCATCCGCGAACTGTTTGCCCATGTTGCAGAAGCAGCGGCCCTGTTGAAAAAAGATGCTGTCTTTGCCGGTGACCTGAAAAAAGCCTCTGCAAAATTACCACCGAACCGGATCGCTCCGGACGGAAGATTGATGGAATGGCTTGAAAATTATAAAGAAACGGAACCCCACCACCGGCACGTGTCCCATCTTTGGGGCCTGTATCCCGGAAATGAAATAACCAGGGCAGGCACGCCGGATCTGGCGGATGCCGTAAAAGCATCTCTCGAAGCAAGGGGTGACCAGGGAACCGGCTGGTCACTTGCCTGGAAGATCAATCTCTGGGCAAGGCTGCAGGATGGCAATCACGCGTACCAGCTTTTACGCGATCTGCTGAAACCCACGGTGGAAAAGGGATTTAACATGGTGGACGGCGGAGGCTCTTATCCCAACCTCTTCTGCGGTCATCCACCCTACCAGATCGACGGGAACTTCGGGGGATGTGCCGGAATCGTGGAAATGCTGCTGCAAAGCAACAGCGGCCCCGTTTTACTAATCCCTGCGCTGCCCGATCTCTGGGAAGCGGGCAGTTTTCATGGGCTGTGTATAAGAGGCGGAGCGGAACTCAGCGCAACCTGGAAAAAAAATAAAATAACACGATGCGAAATAGCAGCAACCACCACCAATCAATTCAATATTCGGATACCAAGGGGAGTAACCGGTGTCCGTTCGGCAGACAAAAACATTCCGTGGAAAAAGGAAAAGGAAAACATCCGTTGCCACCTGAGCAAAGGCGAGCGAATAACATTTACATTTATCTATTGAATCTATCTAAACCATGAATAATATAATACAAGCGCAACCAAACAACCGGTTACTATCCCTGGACTTCCTCCGCGGTCTTACGATGGTATTGCTCACCCTTGAAAGCACGGAACTGTTCTGGCATCTTCATCCGGTAGTGGCGGGAACCGCTGCCGTTCACCTGCTGAATGAATTCGAACATCATCCCTGGCATGGTTTACATTTTTGGGATCTGGTGCAGCCAACATTCATGTTCGTCGCCGGAACTGCCCTGGCTTTTTCCATGAAAAAGCGGAGGCAGACCATGACCTGGTCACAATCGTTCGTCAAAATACTGAAAAGATGTTTCTGGCTATTTTTCTGGGGGGTGCTGGATTATGCCGTCCGTAAGGAAGGCCTGTCCTTCGAACTCTGGGATGTGTTGACACAATTGGCCTTCACCACACTGATCGCTTTTCTGATCATGGATTTCCCAATCGTGGTTCAAATCATCATAAGTTTTTTATGCCTGCTCATTCCGGAACTGCTTTACCGGTTTGCGCATGTTCCGGGTTTTGATCAGCCCTTTACGGATCAGCATAATTTTGGCAACTATGTGGATCTGCTGCTGATGAATAAAGTGAACGACGGTGGCTGGGTGGCCATCAACTGCATCTCCACGAGCGCCCATACCATCTGGGGTGTGCTGGCCGGTAAAATATTGCTGAGCAGCAAAACTTCTTCCGAAAAAATGAAATACCTGCTGGTGAGCAGCGCGGTATTACTGCTGCTTGGTTTCGGGCTTGACTGGACCGGCATTACGCCGATCATCAAGAGAATAGCGACCAGTTCCTTCGTACTGGCCTCCGGTGGATACTGTATTCTGTTCCTGGCTATTTGTTATTGGTGGATTGATATCAAAAAGCACCAGCGTTACCTGTTATTTTTTCTTGTTTTTGGCATGAATTCGATCTTCATCTACCTGTTTTTTGAAATTGTTTCGGACCACTGGTTCCGGGAATATATTTTTTCGATTACCAACGGCTTGTTTGGGTTTGTTCATTTTCCGGCGGTACCGGCAGCCATCATCGGGTCCCTGGTGCTGTTTGCACTCGAAGCCGGTATGATGTTTTTCCTTTACCGGAAAAAGATATTTTTCAAAATATAGTTTCACTTTTAATCTATACATTGGATCTCTTTTTTTAATAACCCCGGGGAACCGGAACGGCTCCCTTCAAATCTGCAACATGTTTCTTAAAAGTATTTCGGTAAATAAATGGTTGATATTTTCCCTGCTGTTGGTTTTTGCCGGTTGTTCCTCTCCGGAAGATAAAAAAACGGATCAGGTTCCTTTATCCGATTCCGCAAGACATGAACCGGAAAATGCAGTAAAAGGCCTATCCGTTGCGGAGGGCCTGGATCTTGGTTTATTCGCCCATGAGCCCATGCTCACCAACCCGACCAACATGGACATTGACGAGAAGGGCAGGGTATGGGTATGCGAAGGATACAATTACCGCAATCAGGTAAATCCCCAGGACCCATACAAAAAAGAAGGTGACCGGATCGTGATGATGGAAGATACCAATGGAGATGGCGTAGCCGATAAAGAAACCGTATTTTATCAGGGAACCGATGTGGATGCCGCATTGGGCATCGCGGTGCTCGGCAATAAAGTGATCGTGTCCTGCAGTCCCAACGTTTTTGTATTCACAGACGAAAACGGGGATGGTAAAGCGGACAGAAAAGATACCCTGTTCACCGGCATTGGCGGCCACCAGCATGACCATGCCGTTCACTCCTTTAATTTCGGTCCCGATGGTAAATTATATTTCAACTTCGGGAACGCAGGCCAGTCGATCCGCGATAAAAATGGCAAAGAGATCAGGGACATGGCCGGAAATATCGTGAACAACAGCGGTCATCCATACCGGCAGGGTATGGTTTTCCGTTGCAATCCCGATGGCAGTGAATTTGAAGTGCTTGGCAATAATTTCCGGAACAACTACGAAATATCAGAGGACTCCTATGGCACGCTATGGCAATCCGACAATGATGATGACGGCAACCGCGGTGTCCGGATCAACTATGTAATGCCTTATGGAAACTATGGTTACACCGATGAATTTACCGGCGCCTCCTGGGGTGAATACCGTATCAACAGGGAAGATTCTATTCCTTACAGACACTGGCACCTCAATGATCCGGGCGTTGTGCCCAATTTGTTGCAAACGGGTGCCGGCTCTCCGACGGGCATACTCGTGTATGAAGGAGATCTGCTGCCGGAAAGATTCCGCAACCAGATCATCCATTCCGATGCAGGTCCCAATGTGGTCCGTTCGTATGCGGTAACTCCCGATGGTGCGGGCTATAAGGCCGTCATTAATAATATCGTGCAGGGAACGAACGACAATTGGTTCCGTCCTTCCGACGTCTGTATTGCGCCGGATGGTTCTTTATTCATTGCTGACTGGTATGATCCGGGCGTGGGCGGCCATCAGGTGAGGGACCTGAATCGTGGACGGATTTTCAGGGTCACCACTCCCGAACATAAAAACTATGTGATCCCCGCGCTGGACCTCAGCACACCGGAAGGCGCAGCTAAAGCATTAGAAAGTCCCAACCTGTCCACCCGGTATCTCGCCTGGCAAAAATTGCATGATCTGGGAGAAAGGGCCATACCGGTACTGGAAAATATGTATCAGTCAACAAACCCGCGTTTCCGTGCAAGGGCCCTGTGGCTGCTCAGCAAAATTCCAGGCAAAGGACTTTCCTATGCACAGCAGGCTCTGAAGGATTCGGATGAGAATATCCGCATTACCGGACTTCGCGCAGCCATTGAATTGCATGCCGATACGATAGCGCTGGTAAAAACCCTGGTGAACGATCCTTCCATTGCTGTAAAAAGAGAAGCTGTCATTTTCCTCCGGCATAATACGTCCCCGGAAGCTCCTGGTCTCTGGGCCACGCTGGCTTCGCAATACGATGGCAAGGACCGCTGGTACCTGGAAGCCCTGGGTATCGGGGCAGACGGACAATGGGACGCCGATTTCGCAGCATGGCTCAAACTGGTGAATAATCAATGGAATACTTTCCAGGGAAGGGACATTGTATGGCGTTCGCGAACGGCTGCTTCCCTGCCTTTGCTTGCAGCGATCATCGAGGATCCCGCCAGCGATCCGGCACAGCATCTTAAATATTTCCGCGCGTTTGATTTCCATACCGAACCGGAAAAACAAAAGGTATTGCTTTCCATGCTGAACGGTAATCATCCGCAACAGAATATCATTGATGAGTACGTGCTGCTGCTGGTTGATCCCGCCAAAACGCCGGTAACACCCCAACTGAAAAAAGCGATTGAAAACGGACTCGGCAAGGCCCAGGGAACCCGTGAATATATTGATATCGTTAAGCGGTTTCACCTCCGCGACAAAAATACAGAACTGATGGATCTGGTCTTACATTCCGCTGATGCCAACATGCAGGCAGATGCCTTAAAACTCCTCCTGAATTCCGGCGGGGAAAACCTGGTCAGCGCAGTGATCCAAAAGAAAGATGAATCGTCCCGCAGCCTGATCAGGGCATTGGGGGATATAGAAGATAAAAAGACAAAAACCATCCTGCAGTCCGTCGTACTCAATAAACAATACAACCTGGATTGGAGAAATACTGCCCTGCAGGCATTGGGGAAAGACTGGACGGGAGAGGATATGCTGCTGGCCCTGCAAAAAAATAAAAAGCTCCCCGCCGATCTCCAGGATTCCGCCGGTGTTATTTTAATGCATTCCAACCGGGATAAAATGCGTGAGTCCGCCGCCCGGTATTTCAAAACAACAGCAGTCGCCAGTGTCAACAACATTGAGCCCGTGGAGAACCTGGTTAAATTAAAAGGAGACGCGGTATCAGGCAAGGCAATATTCACTTCCTATTGCGCCAGTTGTCACCAGGTAAATAATACTGGGATCAATTTCGGGCCCAATCTTTCAGAAATTGGGTCAAAGCTTTCCAAAGACGCATTATATGCCGCCGTGCTTCAACCCAGTGCCGGCATCAGTTTTGGTTTCGAAGGCTATGTTTTCAAACTGAAAAATGGCGTTGAACTGCTGGGATATGTTGCCAGTGAGACCAGTGACGAAATCTCCATTAAACTGATGGGAGGCATAACCGAAAAACACAAGAAATCAGACATTGCAGAAAAAAAGCCTTATGGAAAATCTTTGATGACGGAAGGTTTGCCCCAGGCCATGGGTCAGCAGAAGTTTGTGGACCTTGTAGAATACCTGACCACACTGAAAAAGAAAAATTGAACCCGATACCGGACCCGGCATGAATAATTTCCTAAGCATGATTAAAAGGCCTCCGCTTTATACTTTGCTTTTTCTGATTGCCCTTTTTATTCATGGCAATGCTAAGGCGGACATCAGCATTGTATCGGCCAGTTGTGAGAACAAAACCAATCCACTGGGTGTGGAACCGGATAAACTTCATTTCAGCTGGCAGCTTTTTTCAAATGAAACAGGGAATTCGCAGAAAGCCTATCAGGTTGTCTGCGCTTCTTCCCTGGCCAATCTGCAATCGGGAAAATACGATGTGTGGAATTCCGGAAGGGTGCCCGACAGCCGGAGCCTGCTGGTGGCCTACCGCGGGAAAAAATTAAATCCGGGTACCGTTTATTACTGGCAGGTGAGGGTATGGGACCGGCACAATACGAATTCGGCATGGAGCGACCAGAATCATTTTACAACCGGTTTATTCAGCCCGGCGGATTGGGATGGGGCCAGATGGATCGGTTATGACATCATGCCCGATTCGATGCGGGTGGTGCCGGGGATTCATTACCCCTATGCGGATAAGCTGGGAGATAAGGCCGTGCAGAGGCCGGTTGTTCCTTTATTCAGAAAAACATTTCAGATCAATAAAAAGATCGCCCGGGCTATCGTTTTTGTGAGTGGACTAGGTCAATATGAAATGAGCATCAACGGTACAAAAGTTGGCAACGGTTTTTTAACCCCCGGCTGGACCGATTACGATAAACGTTGTCTCTACAATACCTATGATGTGACCGACCTAGTCAGCAAAGACAATAATGTTTTGGGCGTTACGGTGGGAAATGGTTTTTTCAATATCAACCGGGAAAGATATTTCAAGCTCACCGATGCATTCGGATATCCCAAACTGATCTGTTGTTTAAAGATCGTTTTTGAGGATGGACAGAAAGAACACATCATAACGGATGACAGTTGGAAAACCGCGCCTTCGCCCATTACCTATTCCAGTATTTATGGCGGCGAGGATTATGATGCACGAATGGAGCAAGAGGACTGGAATAAAGCCGGTTTTGATGATG
>DASRLM010000459.1:0-2975 GCA_035648455.1 Puia sp.
AGCAGTATGCGTTTCATCAATTCACTTTCATCCGGTCGCGATGGAATGATCAGGGGCCTGCCTTTTCCTCCTTTCATGATCCATACAGAATCGTCCATGCGCAGTTTCCCTTTCTGTCTGCCCCGTCCGTGACAACTGTAACAGTCCTTCTGAAATATGGGTTGAATCACATCTGCATACAGTCTGGCTTCCTGAATATTGGTGATCGGCTTATGTACAGGATAAGGCGTATCCGCTTCTTCATGGAATGAGGCAGTCAGGTAATCAGCACCATGCGTCAGTGAGCCGCCGAGGTGACCGGTAATCATAATCAGCAACAACAGCACGATGGACATTCCCTTGTATAAGAGATCCGTTTCCTGCCGCACGATCTTCCAGTAAATGAGTGTTGAAATAACGGCCACGGCAATGCCCATCCACATGTGAAAGTCCACAAGACCTTCTTCATAATCGCCACTCGTTGACAGTATATATCCGGTAATGCAGGAAAGCCAGGCGAACAGCATGCCGGTGAGGAAAATCACCTTGATCACCTGGATGGACACGGCATGACTTTCTTTGCTGTGGAGCCATTGTAATAAGATACCGGCCAGTAAAATACCAATAGGCAAATGGACCAGCACAGGGTGAAGCCGGCCAAAAACAGTGGTTACAGTTAGCAGCACGTTCAATGTTTCAGGGGTCAGGCAATAATATCGTCAATCACGGTTCCGCTGACATCGGTCAGCCGGCAGGGGCGTCCCTGGAACTCATAAGTGAATTTGGTATGATCAAATCCGAGCTGGTTGAGAATCGTGGCCTGTATATCAAAGGCATTCACCTTACCGCTGATTCCGCTGTAACCGATTTCATCGGTTTCGCCGTAAGTATATCCTTTTTTAATTCCGCCCCCGGCCATCCAGATGGTAAAGGCGTCCACATGATGATCCCTTCCCTTGAACGGATTTTGTTTTCCATCCCTGTTTTCCATCATGGGCGTTCTTCCAAATTCACCGCCCCATACCACCAGGGTCTCATCCAGCAATCCTCTTTGTTTGAGATCGAGTAATAATGCCGTTACGGGTTTATCGATCGTCCTGCATTTATTCACCAGTCCGATATCCACCGCGGTATCGGGATCGGTACCATGATCATCCCATCCCCAGTCGAACAGCTGCACAAACCGGACACCTTTCTCTACGAGTTTCCGTGCAAGCAATACATTATTTGCAAAGCAGGCCTCGTTGGGTTTGGTGCCGTACATGTCGTGGATATACTGCGGCTCGTCATTGATGTTCATCACTTCCGGAACGGATATCTGCATACGATAAGCCAGTTCATACTGGGATATCCTGGAAATGATCTCGGGATCATTGTATTCCTTGTATTCCTGTTTGTTTATATTATTAATGGCATCAATGGAGGCTTTTCGCAGATCCCGGTCCATACCCTCCGGATTCTTGATAAATAATACGGGATCGCCTTCGCTGCGGCACTGAACGCCCTGGTAAACAGAAGGCAGAAAACCACTTCCCCAGATACTTTTGCCTGCATCCGGAAAATGTCCCCCCGATGTTAACACCACATAACCCGGCAGGTTTTGATTTTCAGTTCCAAGTCCGTAGGTTGCCCAGGCGCCGATACTTGGTCTTCCCAAACGGGGTGTTCCGGTATGAACGAGCAATTGGGCTGGGGCGTGATTAAACTGATCGGTGCTGACGGCCTTTAAAAAACAGATTTCATCGGCAACGGTGGCCAGATGCGGAAGGTTGTCGCTTATCCAGGCGCCGCTGGATCCGCGCTGCTGGAAATTGGCCTGCGGTCCCAGCATTTTGGGAACACCGCGGATAAACGCAAAACGTTTTCCCTGCAACAGCGATTGCGGGCAGTCCTGCCCGTTGAGTTTCATCAGTTCCGGTTTATAATCAAATAATTCCAGTTGGGAAGGAGCACCCGCCATGTGGAGGTATATGATCCTTTTTGCCTTGCCGGGGAACATGGGCAGTTTCGGGGCCAGCGGATGCGCCAGCGCAAAATCCACTTCGGCTTCGTTAGCCATAACGGCAGCCGAACTGCTCCCGCAGGAAGCCAGGAAGGATCCCAGCGCCAGGGCGCCCATGCCCATGGCGCTTTCTTTCAGAAAATGTCTGCGCGTATAATGACTTAGGATGCGTTCATTGGCTTCCCTGATCAGCCGCGGATTATTCAATTCTTTTCTTGTCATTTTTTAAAAATTCAAGGTTCGGTTCCTGATTAATTTTTCGTAACCACCTCATCCAGGTTCAGCAGGGCACTGGCTACAATCACCCAGGCCGCCGTTTCCGGATTTTCATGCATGCCGCCCAGGCCGGCGATGTCGCGGGTTTTATCTGGGTCATTTTTATATTGCCCGTAAGCCGTATCGTACAAATGTTTTAGTGCTTCCATTTTAGGCTGACTGATCGGTTTCATCATGACGATCTGATATCCTGTATTGATTACCTTATCCGGGTTTTTTTTATCCGCGCATTCCTTCATCATGCGGTAAGCCAGGTAACGCGAGGCTTCCAGATAAACCGAATCGTCCATCGTGACCAGCGCCTGCAGCGGGGTGTTGGACAAGATGCGCCGGGACGTGCACACTTCCCGGGAAACTCCGTCGAAGGTGATCATGGAAGGATAGGGAGCTGTTCTTTTGAGGAAAGTGTATACCGCGCGCCGGTACTGATCTTCGCCTTTACTTGTTTCCCAGACATCACTGTTGTAGGGAGAATGCCATATTCCGGAAGGCTGCCAGGGCATCACCGGGGCACCATACATCTTATCACTCATCAGGCCGCTGAGCGCGAGCGCCTGATCGCGGATCTCTTCAGCAGACAGGCGTACCCGGGATCCTCTTTCCAGCCATTTATTATAAGGATCTTTTACCAGCATTTCCCTGCTCACCTTCGAATCCTGCCGGTAGGTGGCGGACATCACCATTTCTTTCAGCAGTTTTTTAACGCTCCATCCATAAT
>DASRLM010000460.1:0-2171 GCA_035648455.1 Puia sp.
GCTGATCAGAAACGCACAAGGATTAATCAAGACATATATTTCCACAAAACGGGGAAAAATGCCGACAACGCAGATTTATTGTTTGGCACCAATTCTTTTTCACGGCCGGTTGGATTAAATAGGGCTATCTGTTTTGTTTGCTATCCGGCCATGCCTGATCCGTTTTTTGATGATTTTCAAGGTGAATGCGTTCCAGGTTTTGCGATTTCTATTGGCACACTATTTTTTCTTTTTATCCTTATCTTCTTTTTTCGCCTTTTTACCGGACCCCTGGAATAATTTACCCAGGAAGGTTTTGGGTTTTTTATTTTCATCCACTTTAACGGAATTGATGCTGATGGAATTTTCCAGGGAAGGGTACAATGCCTGGATGAAAGCATTGTACAGCACCTGACCGATGATCTCCAGTAAATTGGTGTCGGGCGATTTTAGATTACCCTGAAACTCCACCTTGGTTGCCAGTTGGTCCTTAGGGTGATTTTTAAATATCCAGGCAACCGAACCGATAACGGCTTCCCAGGCAATTTTCAATGGTTTGTCCTTGTCTTCTTTCCAGTTCACCACTTTTAAATCTTTGATAATCGGCTTTACATAGCCATCGATCACGTTGTCTTTCGTGGCGGCTTCCACGTAAATACCAATCGTTCCCTGTCTGACATCGAAATTGCCATAGGCGCGGAGAAAATTGTTCAGGTTGGTTATGTCCAGGGAAACCAGTTCCGCCTTCAGGACAAAAACAGGAATCTTGCTGAGCACATTTAATTTCATGTGCAGTTTGGCTTCGCCTCCATAAACGGCGGCCGAAGCTTCTGCTGAAGAGGGGAGCAGTTCATTATTGCGTGTTGCATTGGACAGATTTTCGGCCAGGATGTGAACCTTCCTGCAAAATATATCCACTTTGGGGTTGCTGTGAAAATCGCGATAGTGGATTTCGCCGTCATTCACCTCAAATTGATTTATTTTGAGGGGCATCAGGCTTTTCACAACATCTATCCAGCTGGAATCTATTTTAGTTTGGGACGTGGCTTCCGTGGGGCCCTTCACAAAATTCAGTGTCGGATGTTCGGCCCTGATCTTTCCGACGATGGATCCATGGAACAGAGCCTTCCATTCAAGGGAAAGATCAATTGCATCAGCCGAAAAAAAAGGAACCGGAACCTTACCCCCTGTCTTATCAAGTTTTGTTTGTTTCAGTGTGTAGGCGCCCCTGATCAGGGCTACATCTATATCGTTCACATGTCCTGAATACCCTTTGACCCGCGTGAGTTCCCGGTTCACCACTTTCAGCAATATATAAGGAAGTGCTATTCTGAGGGCGATGAGGATGATGAGCAGAGAACCCAGGATAATGAACAGTATTTTTCTTTTTTTGGATCTTGTTTTTTTCCCAGCATGAGTTGATTTTGTCATGAGTCCTTTTATTCCAATGCAATATCAGTGCAATTAATGGACCCTTCCATTTGTCCCCTGGCTGGCGCGAAACCCTAAGAGGATAACCGGCTGGCATAATTTTTAAATGAGATTCATCTTAACGCTTCTCCGGAGAAAAGCTCTTTTGGCAGCATGGCCTTTCGGGTAATAAAGAAAATACTCAACATTTGACGAATGGACCGGCATAAAATAATTCCTAAAATGATGGATTATCCCCAATTAGTCGGAATTTTTGCCAGCATCGGCACCGGCATTTCGCTCCTTCCACAATTCTTCATGATTCTAAAGGAAAAAAAATCAGGAACTGTTTCACTCGTCTGGCTCCTGATACTGCTGGCCGGTTTATGCCTCTGGGTTTGGTACGGCGTTTTAAAGAAGGACTGGATCATCGTCGTGTCCAATGCTTTTTCGGTGCTGGTGAATTGCGGGATCTGCATTTTGATGTTCCTCTACAGGGGTAGAGATGCAGGAGAATAAAAATCGGATTGTGGGGCAGTCGTATTTTGTGTATTTTGCTTTGCGGAATCCCCGCACAAAACATGATGAATACATTAAAACCTTCGATCCTGATTAAAACCGGCTATATAGCATCCTGTTTCCTGATATCGATCATCTCGTGTACAAAAACAGGTGATTATCCTGGTGGCAGTGGTGGCGGTGGCGGAAGCACCTTGCCGGCAACGATTAATATAATCAATGCCGTGGCGGGTGGAACAGATGCGCAGGTTCAGGGGCTTCCC
>DASRLM010000461.1:0-4038 GCA_035648455.1 Puia sp.
AAGCCGACCACCATTCCCAACCTGATGTACTATGAAAAGAGTTATGATAAATTCAGCTACATCTATAAGAAGATCATCCAGAATGACCGGCATAAAACCATTGGCTATCTATTTGTGCAGGTGGAACCCCGTAGTTATAAAAGCGACGGACTGTTCCCCCGGCTCACCCAGCAGCGAAAGGAATTTTTGCCAGAATATTCGCCCATTTATTCCTATGCGATTTACAGCAACAATGAGCTGATCACCTATTACAACAATTACCCGTTCCCCACCCAGCTGACCGACAGCCTGATCCCGAAAAAAGATTTCTACCAGAAAAAGAACAACGGGTACGACGAGCTCTGGCACAGCATTTCGGACGACAAGATCATCGTGATCGCCAAAAAGGATAACCTGTTCATTGAAGCCGTGACCTTATTTTCTTATCTCTTCAGCGCTTTCCTGATCCTGGTGGCCCTTTTCTGGTTCAGCTCCGTGCTGATCCAGACGGGACTTCACTGGCGCAAACTGAAAGAGTTCCTGCAATTGAATATCCGTTCCCAGATTCATACCACGATCATTTTTGTGAGCCTGTTCCTGTTCCTGGTGATCGGGGTATCCACCATTTTCTTTCTGATCAACCGGTATAACCGCAACAATCAGGACAGGCTGAGTGCTTCCCTGAAAGTGATGGCCGGGGAAATAGAGAGCCGCCTGGCCAATTATGCGGCCAAGGACCCAAACACCAATCCGATACTGACGATGCCGCACGACGAACTGGAAAAACTCATCAACAATACCGCGGAGATCCACAATGCCGAGATCAACCTGTACGATCTCAGCGGCAACCTGATCATTTCGTCCACACCCTTTATCTATGCGAAAGGCATCCTCAGTGAACAGATGAATCCGCTGGCTTATTTTTTTATGAACCGGCTGAACTCCATTGAATTCTTCAACCAGGAAAAAATGGGCGGCATCACTTTCCAGAGCATCTATTGCCCCGTACGCATCGACAAGGGACGAACCAGCGCCTATCTGAATATTCCTTCCTTCAATACCGAAGACGAGCTGAATGACGAAATTTCCCGGTTCCTGGTAACCATCATGAACCTGAACGTATTCATCTTCCTGATTGCCGGAACAATCGCGCTCTTTCTCACCAACCGCATTACGTCTTCTTTCACCCTGATCTCCGAAAAGATGCGTCAGGTGAACCTCAGCAAGACCAATGAGGCCATTGAATGGAAAAAGAATGATGAGATCGGAATATTGATCACAGAATATAATAAAATGGTGGACAAACTCGTGGTCAGCGCCACTGCCCTGGCCAAGAGCGAAAGGGAAGGGGCCTGGCGCGAAATGGCGAGGCAGGTGGCGCATGAAATCAAGAATCCGCTCACGCCAATGAAGCTGAGCATTCAATACCTGCAAAAGGCCAACAACAGCAATGCCGGCAATATGAAGGAACTGACGGCCAATGTGGCGAAGACCCTGGTGGAACAGATCGATCATCTTTCGAAGATCGCGGCGGACTTCTCCCAGTTTGCCAATATCGGCAATCCGAAAAGCGAAATATTCGACCTGCATGAAATGCTGTTTTCCCTGGTTTCCTTATATGAAACCCTGGAGAACCTGCTCTTTAAATGGGTGCCCGTCCGCGAAAAAGTGATGGTTTATGCCGATAAGACCCAGTTGAACAGATTATTCACCAATCTGCTGCAGAATGCTTTTGAGGCCTGTCATGAAAAGGATAAATGTGTGATCAGCGTTAGTGAGGAACTGGGCGATGATCATATCCTGATCAAAATAAGCGATAACGGGGAAGGCATTCCCGAACAAATGCAATCCAAGATATTCATGCCCAATTTCACCACGAAGTCATCCGGAACGGGACTGGGCCTCGCCATGAGTAAAACAATCGTTGAACAGGCCAAGGGTAAGATCTGGTTTGAAACATCGGTTGGGAATGGAACGACTTTTTTTGTGGAGTTGCCGTTGGCGGGGAATAATGGTTGATGGTATATGGTTGATGGTTGATGGACATCTGTGAAAGTTATGTAGCCTGACCAAATGCTCACAATGTCCGGATTGATCCGCCCCGGCCCGCTTTCTATTTGGGTATTTAACATTCAGTGTAATCCATCAACCATCAACCATATACCATCAACGCAGAACAAAATCCTTCATCTGCTCCAAACTAAAGCTGCTGAGATTTTGTTCAGCCCGCATTCCGCCTTTCTGCGCAGTCAGCACACCATAGTGAATATCATGAAAACCGGCAATGGAATGGGCGTCGGGGTCGATGGAGACCAGCACATTTTTCTGAAGTGCATAATCGATCCAGCGCCAGTCGAGATCCAGCCGGCGGGGATGGGCATTGAGTTCAATCACCACCTGGTGTTCGGCACAGGCATCAATGAGCTTTTGATGATCCACAGGATAGCCGGGCCGGCTGAGCAGCAAACGTCCGGTGCAATGACCGAGGATGCGGGTGTGCGGATTTTCAACGGCCCGCAGCAGCCTGTTCATGGCTTTTTCCAAATTCATTTTCAGGTTGGAATGAACAGAAGCGATCACCAGGTCGAAGGTTTCCAGGATCCGGTCGCTGTAGTCGAGGCTGCCGTCGTTTAATATATCACATTCAATGCTTTTGAAAATATGAAAAGGCGCCAGCTGTTCATTGAGCCGGTCTATATACAGATGCTGTTCCCGGATGCGATCTTCCGAAAGGCCGTTGGCATAAGAGGCCGACTTGCTGTGATCGCTGATCACCAGGTATTCAAACCCCTGTTCGATGCAGGCTCGGGCCATCTGTTCGATGCTGTGGCTGCCATCGCTCCAGTTGCTGTGGCTGTGGATGATCCCTTTGATATCGGAAGACTGAATAAGTGGAGGTAACGGTTCCCGGGCCCTGTTCAGGATGGCCGGATCTTCCCGGAGCGCCGCCGGAATGAAGGAGATGCCCGCCCGCTCAAAAATAAATTCTTCGGAAGGTGCATGCTCCGGGGTTTCAAAATCTTTTTTCCAGGCTTCCAGAAAAGCATCGGACGCGCTGGTACCGAAAAGGGTGGAATAGAACAGATCCCGGGGAATGCAGTGAAACTGTAACGCGATGTTTTCCTTTCCGGAAACGCGGATCGTGCCTGGTATAGATTCCAGTACCGTAAATGCCTGTCGGGTAAAATAAGATTCCAGTTCAGCTGCGGGATTGCTGCAGATCCATTCCGGCAGATCAACAATTTCCAGCTGGCGGCGGAAAGCCCCGGTGACGCTGATCAACTGATGCGGAAAAAATTCCCGGAGGTTTTTGTGTATATGGTGAACATACCCTTCCACTTCGGCGAAGAGAAAACTTCCCTGACTCTTCAGATAAAACGCAATTGTGTCGCGAATATTATGCTGTGTCTTTTCTCCAAATCCTTTATACAGCATCAGCCGGTTTTCGTTGCAGGCATACATCAGTTCGCCGATGGATTCGATGTCCATCTCCTTCCAGACTGTGGAAATCTTTTTTGGACCCAGACCCTTGATTTGGAGCATTTCGATGACGCCGGGGGGTGTTTTTTGAATTATGTCCCGGAGTTGGGTCAGCGCACCGGTGTCCATAATTTCCATGATTTGTTTCCCGATACTGGGTCCGATGCCTTTCATCGACGTGATTTTTTCGCGTGGAATCAACACCAGGTCCTCCGTTAATTTATCGATGCTGAATGCAGCGGATGCATAGGATTTTATTTTGAACGGATTCTCTCCGTGGATGTCCATCAGTTTGGCAAGCAGGGAGAAGTTTTCTGCGATCATTGCATTGTTAACCGCCATGGGACTGAGTTTGAGAGGATGAAACCATGAAGGTAATAAAACTAAAAGTCCCCCGGAATGTTCCGGGGGACTTTGATATTTTCAGCCAACTAAGGAAGAAATTATTTCTTCTTTGCAGACTTCTTAGCAGCTTTCTTTTTCGGAGCCGCTTTCTTTTTTGGAGCTGCTTTTTTCTTAGCTGCTTTTTTTGCTGTTGCCATTGTTTGTAGAATTTAAATGGTTAGTAAACTAATTTAC
>DASRLM010000462.1:0-2736 GCA_035648455.1 Puia sp.
GGAGAAGGACGTGAACAGGCCGGTCGTTCTGTTCAAAGATGGGAAATACCACATGTGGTATACCGGTGAAAACGACAGTGCATCGGCCATCGGCTATGCATTGAGTGAAGACGGTAAAAAATTCAACCGGGTGCAACCGGGTCCGGTTTTAACGGCCGCCCTTCCCTGGGAAAAAAAAGCATTGATGTGTCCCCATGTGATATGGGATGAAACAGAAAAAATATTCAAAATGTGGTATTCCGGAGGCGAACAATATGAACCCGATGCCATTGGATATGCCACGAGCCGGGATGGTGTGCACTGGATAAAATATGCCGGAAATCCCGTGTTCAGCAACAATAAAAATAATGTTTGGGAGCAGGACAAAGTCACAGCCTGTCAGGTGATCCGCAGAAAGGGTGACTACCTGATGTTTTATATCGGATTTAAAAATATGGACTATGCACAAATCGGGATGGCCCGGTCCAAAGACGGCATAACCCAATGGGAAAGATATGACCGCAATCCCATCATAAAACCCGGCAGGGAATGGGACTCGAGTGCCGTCTATAAACCATACGCCATTCAGGACGGGGACCGCTGGCTGCTCTACTACAACGGGCGCCGTAACAACATGGAGCAGATCGGCATTGCGATTCATGCCGGGGCAGACCTGGGATTCTAAAACAGAAAAACGATGCACAGGGGTATAAAATATATGGTTTTGGCGCTGTTCAGCTGCTTTGCTGTTCCGGGTCAGATTTATCCGCAAACGATTGTACTGAATCGGGAATCATTTAAGCACTATATTGATTCGTTTAATGTGAACGATCAGGAACTGTATCCGCAATATATTCCCAATAACCAAAGCTGGAAGTTTTTGTCGGAGAATATTCCCTTTCTGGATTGCCCGGACAAGATGATGGAACAAACATATTATTTCAGGTGGTGGACCTACAGGAAACACATCCGCAAAACGCCGGAAGGTTTTGTGATCCTGGAATTCCTGCCGGATGTGGGCTGGGCAGGCAAATACAATACGATCAATTGTGCCGCAGCTTTGCATGTATACGAAGGCCGCTGGCTGCACGACCAGACTTATGTGCAGGATTATATCCGCTTCTGGTACAAAGGGGGCGGGGATATGCGCGCTTACAGCTGCTGGATGGCGGATGCCTTGCTGAACCAGGGTTTCGTGACGAATGATGTTTCTCAGGCAGAGCGTCTGCTGCCGGATCTCGTGAACAATTTTACCGTCTGGGAAAAAGAAAACAGCGACAGCACCGGGCTCTATTTTCAGATCGATGGAAAGGATGGCATGGAAGTTTCCGTTTGCGGAGAGAATTCAGAAAAACCAGCTTACCGGCCAACCATCAACGCCTATCAATACGGAGACGCCCGGGCGATATCCAAAATCGCCGCTTTGTCCCATAAAGAAAACATCGCTGCGGCCTTTGATGAAAAGGCAGACCAGCTCAGGGAAAAGTTGCAGGAAAAACTGTGGGACCCTCATGCAGGATTTTTTAAAGTGATGCCCCGCGGCGCTGGTGCACCACGCAGTACGGCGCGGGAACTCCTGGATTATACGCCCTGGTTTTTTAATATGACCGGCGCATCAGATCAAAAAGCCTGGAAATTTTTAATGAATAAAACGTACGTTTTTGCGCCGTTCGGACTCACCACAGTTGAACAGGATCATCCTGGTTTTACCATTTCTTATGAAGGACATGAATGCCAGTGGAACGGTCCCAGCTGGCCATTCGCCAGTTCGGTCACATTGACGGGCCTCGCCAATACCCTGAACAACTGCCAGCAGTCATACATCAGTAAGAAAGATTATTTTACTTTACTCAAACAATATGCGAACGCCCATCAGCTGCGCCGGGAGGATGGAAAAATGGTTCCCTGGATCGACGAAAATCTGAATCCCTATACCGGTGACTGGATCGCACGCACCCGCTTAAAAACCTGGGCGAACGGAACCTGGTCAGCAGAAAAAGGCGGCGTGGAAAGGGGAAAGGATTATAATCATTCCAGCTTTTGCGATCTGATCATTTCGGGTTTGATCGGCATCAGACCGCAACTGGGGAATCAGTTGGTCATTAATCCACTGGTGCCTGAGAATACATGGGACTATTTTTGTTTGGACCGGATTTTATATCACGGACATGTGCTAACCGTGGTCTATGATAAAACAGGTAAGCGGTATAAAAAAGGCAAAGGCTTTTTTATTCTTATTGACGGAAGAAAAGTGGCGACCTGTCCGAAATTGCAGAAAATCAGTTTAGCCATAAACAGCAACTACTAATGCTTATGCCACAGAAATCAATCCGGCTTCTCATTCTCCTCATGCTATTCAAAGGGATTATCTGCGCACAAACGCCATCCCCGCACGATCTTTCTTTTGACTCCCTGGCCACGCGCTGGGATGAGGCCATCCCGCTGGGAAACGGTATGCTGGGCTCGCTGATCTGGCAAAAAGGAGATCGGCTGCGTTTTTCCCTGGACCGCGCCGACCTATGGGACATGCGCCCCATGCGGGGCCTTCACCGGAAGGAGTTCAGCTATGAGTGGGTTTACGGACAGGTAATCAAAAAAGATTATGATATCGTTCAGCAATATTTCGATACCCCTTATCTGAATGATCCGGCGCCTTCCAAAATTCCGGGAGCTGCACTTGAATTCAACACCCGGGCATGGGGACCTGTTCAGGATGTTCATCTATTTATACAAAATGCGTTGTGCGAAGTAAAATGG
>DASRLM010000463.1:0-5977 GCA_035648455.1 Puia sp.
CCCCGTCCACCACCTCCGCCGCCTTCAAAACCACCACCACTTTCATCCGGTTGTTCGGGGTCGTCTGTCATGCGAATGGGCATAGCAAATAATTATTGATAATGATAAAATCTAAATCACTTCCGGCTGATTGCGGAGCAGGTCTTCAAACACATCGCGTTTGCGGATCAGTCTTGATTCGCCGCTGATCATCATCACCTCTGCCGGTTTCAGCCGGGAATTGAAATTAGAGGACATCTCAAATCCATAGGCTCCTGCATTCCGGAAAACCAGATAATCCCCTTCCCTGACTTCATGCAGGGCCCTGTTCCAGGCGAAAGTGTCGGTTTCACATATATTCCCCACCACCGCATAATTTTTAACCGGACCATCCGGGTTACTGATATTTTCTATGTGGTGATAGGCATCATAGAACATCGGCCGGATGAGGTGGTTGAACCCGCTGTCCACACTCACAAAATTAGCCGCGCCGGTTTCTTTCATCACGTTGACCCGGGTAACAAAAAAGCCCGCTTCGCTGACCAGGAATTTCCCGGGCTCAAACCAGATCTGCAGGGGTTTGCCGTTTTTATTGGGATGACCGGCAAAAGCAGCGCCTACTTTTTCTGCCAGCAGCACAATGTCTGTTTCCTCCTCACCCGGTTTACTGACCACCTTAAAACCGCCGCCCAGGTCAATGAATTCCAGTTCGGGAAAATGATGGGTGATCTCAAATAAAATATCTATCCCCCGGATGAAGACCTCCACGTCCTGGATCTCGCTGCCGGTATGGATATGCAGGTCCCGGATATACATACGGTGCCTTTTAACCACATCCAGTATCTTGTTTATCTGGTCCACCGGAATTCCGAATTTGCTTTTATCGTGACCGGTGGAAATTTTGATGTTGCCCCCTGCCAGGATATTCGGGCGAAGGCGGATGCCTACCGGGTAGTCGTGACCGAATTTTGCTCCGAATTTATCCAGGTTGGAAAGGCTGTCGATGTTAATGATCACCCCGAGTTGCTGTGCTTCTTCAATTTCGCTGAACGCGATGCCGTTGGAAGTGTATAAAATGCGGGACGATGGAAATCCGGCATGCAGGGCCAGCTTCACTTCATTGATGGAACTGCAATCCACATTGGCCCCGGTATTTTTAATATAACGAAGGATATTTATGTTAGTCAGCGCCTTACAGGCATAAAAAAAAACCGCATCGGTTTTGTCGAAGGCCGCAGAAAGCCGCTCGTATTGTGCTTTTATTTTTTCAGCATGGTAAACATAGAGAGGCGTTCCGTATTGCCCAGCCAACTGGATAAGCAGTTCGTGCGATAGGGGTTTTATCATGAACGCGAATATACTTCATTCACTTTATTCTCCCGGCAACGCGGGCCCTCCGGATGCGGCGTTATTTTCCCCACCGGGTTCGGTTTTATCCAGCAGTTCCCCTTCTTCACTCACCACCAGGGCCGGATTAATTTCCGGAACGGGTGTGTAATTGATGAGGGAGGGTTCCAGAAAATTTTCTCCCAGCACTTCCTTCAGTCTGGGCAGATCGGCTACCTGGTTGATGCCAAAATAATCCATGAAGGTCCTGGAAGTGGCATAGATCAGTGGCTTCCCGGGCGCTTCCTCATTCCGGCCGGTAATGATGATCAGTTCTTTCTCCAGCAGCTTCTGAATGGAATAATCACAGCTGACTCCGCGGATCGACTCTATTTCGCCCTTGGTGATGGGCTGTTTATAAGCAATGATGGCCAGGGTTTCCAGCGCAGCGGTTGACAGGCGCTTCAGAAATTTTTCGCCATTGAGCTGGGCAATTGTTTTATGAAATTCCCGCTTGGACAGAAATTGCCAGCCGCCACCGCTTTCCCGGACCTCAAAGGGATAAAAATCCGCACCGTATTTGGAAACGATCCCGTCAATGCCCGCCTGTATCTGATCCAGCGTGAGTTTATCATCCATAAAACCAAATGCATTGTTCAGCAGTTCGGTCAGCTCCATTGCGGTCAGCGGTTTGTCGCTCGCAAAAACCAGCGCTTCGATGTGGGGGATGAGGTGGGAGATTTCCATGGAGGATTAATGTGTAAATGTGATGATGTGAAAATGTGTAGATGAATACAGGAAGCTTCGTGACAGTATATACATTATCCTGTTCGTGATTAAGTTAATATATTTTCGGGTTTTACCTCTGCACCACATTTCCACATTTACATATCTCCACATCAGCACATCGGTTTACATATCTCCACATCAGCACATCGGCACTTATCCCCGCAATGCCGCTGCACCGCTCACAATTTCCGTAAGTTCCGTTGTGATGGCGGCCTGACGGGCGCGGTTATAAGAAATGCGCAGGGATTTGAGGATTTCGTTTGCGTTTTCGGTAGCCTTATCCATGGCCGTCATGCGCGCCCCGTGTTCAGATGCATTGGCGTCGAGAACGGCTTTGAATAACTGGGTATTGAGGATCTTGGGCATCAGTTCCCTGACCAGCTCTTCCTTGGAGGGCTCAAAAATAAAATCGTTGGTTTTGGTTCCCTGGGTATTTTCCAGTTTGGGAATGGGAAGAAAGGGTTCCACCACAAAACGCTGGGTGCTGGCATTTTTGAATTCACTGTAAATGATGTCTACGGCATCCACTTCGTGGTGCTCAAAGGCCTTCACGGCAGCCTGGGCGCACCGCTGTACATTTTCGAAACGCAGTTGCTGAAATATATCTTTAAATTCTCCGTTAACCGGATAGTTGTTCTTAAAAAAATGCTCGTACCCTTTCTTTCCAATGCTCCAGATAACAACATTGCCCTTGGCAGCCTGGGCCGGATATTTTTCCCGCATGGTTGCTTTGGCCAGTTTAATCAGGTTTGAATTATAGGCCCCGCAGGATGACCGGTCGCTCGTGATCAGGATCAGTATAGCTTTTTCTACCGGCCTGGGCGTGGAAAGTGCCGAACCGGCACTTCCGTCCGAGTCGCCTACAATACTGTTCATCACCTGCTGCAGTTTTTTGGAATAGGGCCGCATCTGCTGGATCGCTTCCTGGGCCCTGCGCAGTTTGGTGGCACTGATCATTTTCATTGCCTTGGTGATCTGCTGGGTGCTCTGGATGGATTTAATACGGTTACGAACTTCCTTGAGTTGTCCTGCCATTATGGGTGGTTTTAAGCCGGCTGCGAAGGTAGCGCAACAGCCCCGAAATGCAAGGAGACTGTGGAAAAAAGAAGCCTTTCCCTGCCCTAAAGAGCGAGGCGGGAAGGAAAAAATAGTACTTTCGCTCCCCTGAATTCATTATGCCAAAAACAACAAAAAAAAACCGTCCTGTTATCCTGATTACCAACGACGACGGGATTATGGCCCCCGGGATCCTGAATCTGGTGGAATCCGTTAAGGACCTGGGCAAAGTGGTGGTGGTGGCGCCTGATAAACCCCAAAGCGGTATGGGCCATGCCATTACCATCGGCTTACCGCTACGTCTCCATCCGGTGGATATTTTTGAAGGCGTGGAAGCCTGGCAATGTTCCGGAACGCCGGTGGATTGCGTAAAGCTGGCCGTGGACAAAGTGCTTCACCGGAAACCGGATATCTGTCTCAGCGGCATCAACCACGGAGCTAACCATTCCATCAATGTGATCTATTCCGGAACCATGTCGGCTGCTGTGGAAGCAGCCATTGAAAGTATTCCCTCGGCCGGATTTTCCCTGCTTGACCACAGCGTGGAGGCCGATTTCACCGGCGCCCGGAAATACGCGCGTATTATAGTGCAGCAGATGCTGAAATCCAAACTCGACAAACATACGGTTTTGAATGTGAACATACCGGCCGTTCCCACGGAACTGATCAAGGGTATCAAAATATGCAAACAGGCCTATGCCAAATATGAGGAGGATTTTATTGAGCGGAACGACCCGACCGGAAAAAAATACTTCTGGCTTACCGGTGAATTCGTGAATTTTGATAAAGGCAGGGATGCGGATGTGTGGGCGCTGGAGCATAATTTCGTAAGTGTGGTTCCGGTGCAGTTTGATCTGACCAATTATGCCCTGAAAGCCAAACTCGAAAAATCCTGGAAATTTTGATATTAAAAAAAGACAACCTGAAGCTGGGAATTATCCTGGGTCTCCTGGCTCCTTTGCTGGCCATGCTGATCTATTATTTCTGGAATTTCTCGAGGTCGCTGAGCCTGATGGAATATTTTTATGTGATGAAAACCAACAAACCGCTGCTTACCGCCATCAGCAGCGTTTCCCTGCTGGCCAACGCCGTGATCTTTACCATATACATCAATACCCACCGGGATCAGACAGCCAAAGGCGCTTTTGTTGCCACGCTCCTGTACGGTATTTTCATTCTGGTTTATAAATTGATCAGTTAGATTCATGACCCTCCATCCGGCCAAAAAAAAGAATCCCAACGGATGAAATATTACCTCATTGCCGGAGAAGCTTCCGGGGACCTTCATGGCAGCAACCTGGTGCGGGAACTCAGAAAAAAAGATCCTGGTGCCCAAATCCGCGCCTGGGGTGGGGATCTGATGCAGGAGGCGGGTGCAGACATCGTAAAGCATTACCGCGACCTTGCTTTTATGGGATTCACGGAAGTGATCAGTAATCTGCCCACCATTTTCCGCAATATTCGTTTTTGCAAAGCCGATATAGAAAAATTTAATCCGGATGTGGTGATATTCATCGACTACCCGGGCTTTAATCTTCGTATTGCCGGCTGGGCCCGTCGTGCGGGTTATAAAACCGTTTATTATATTTCTCCGCAGGTTTGGGCCTGGAAAGAAAGCCGGGTGAAGTCCATCAAAGATTGCATTGATAAAATGCTGGTGATCCTGCCTTTCGAAAAAGAATTTTACCACAAATGGCATTACGAAGTGGAATATGTGGGTCATCCCCTCGTGGAAGTGATCGACCGGTTCAGCGATTCTGTCGCCGCACGCGCGCTTCCGGAAATCATTCACCGGGCAGGCCAGGAAAAGAGTACGGCCGCCCTTCCTATTGTCGCCCTGCTCCCGGGAAGCCGCAAACAGGAGATAGGCAAGAAATTGCCGGTTATGCTGGAAGCCAGCCGCTCTTTCCCGGATTATCAGTTTGTGGTGGCAGAGGCCCCCGGACAGGAAGATGCTTTTTATGACGGACTTTTAAAAAATTACCCGGAAGTCGGCCGTGTGCGCAACCAGACCTATGCCTTGTTATTGCACGCCGTGGCCGCCTGCGTAACCTCGGGAACAGCCACCCTCGAAACCGCACTCTTCGGTGTACCCGAAGTGATCTGTTATAAGGGCAGCGCCGTCTCCTACCAGATCGCCAAACGGCTGATCAGGGTGAAATACATTTCCCTGGTTAACCTCATCATGGACAAGCCCGTGGTAAAGGAACTGATCCAGGACGACATGAACCCGGTAAACCTGGTGCGGGAACTAAAGAAAATACTAAAGGATACCGAAACGATTGCCCGTATCCGGAAAGACTATGCCGATCTGAAGGATTTGTTGTCACGGGGCGGGAATGCGTCAGAAAAGGCAGCGGAGAGCATCGTGAGCTTTTTAAGGAAAGAAAAGAATTTGAAGATTTGAAAATGCCTCGCCCGCCGTAGCTTTAAAAGGCCGGGCGGCGTGGAAATGAAAGGCCCGCGATCCGGCAGACAATCCCCGGCCTGAACAATCCGGAACAGGCCATTGTTAATATATTTGAACAGATGAACTTTTATGGGAGTACTCCGTCAAATTGCTGAATACCTGTATATTAAAAAGAAAGATCCCAATGCGCCCACCAGCAGCTGGATACGCTATATGCATGGCATCAATCGGATCTCCATTTTTATGTTTATCATCGGGATAATCATTATCCTCGTCCGGTTCTTTTTCAAAGAACACTGAGTTAATTTGAAAATGTGAAGATGCAGGAGAAACAGCATTCGTTAATAAATGCCTTTCATTTCCAAATTTTTCAAATCATCATCCGCCTCCGCTAAAGCTTCGGCGGACAAAGCATTC
>DASRLM010000464.1:0-2881 GCA_035648455.1 Puia sp.
CCTGCAACACGGAGGACAAACAGCTGCAGGAACGGTTTACTTTTTTTATGATGGAGATCCAGCCCAGGATCCAGCCTTATGCGGACCGTCTCAACCGCAAACTCATCGCCAGCCCGCTCACCGCCAGGCTCGATCACGATAAATACTTTACTTACCTGCGCTCCGTAAAAAAGAGCATAGACCTTTACCGGGAGGAAAATATTCCGATCCAGTCGGAACTGAGCGTGCTCGCCCAGCAGTTCGGAACCATATCCGGTAAGATGACCGTGTCGGTTAACGGTGAGGAGTATACGCTGCAGCAGGCCATGAAATTCCTGGAAAGTCCCGACCGCTCTCTCCGCGAAGCGGTTTACCGCAAGGTGCAGGACCGCCGGATGCAGGACAGGGAGCCGCTGAATAAACTGTACAGCGAACTAATACAACGGCGTCACCAACTGGCGAAAAACGCAGGATTTGAAAATTTCCGGGATTATAAGTTCGTGGAGCTGGGCCGGTTTGATTATTCCAAAGAGGACTGTTTCCGTTTTCATGATTCCGTGAAAAAACACGTGATCCCCCTGGTCACCCTGATCAATGAACACAAAAAGAAAAAGCTGGGTCTGGATACACTGAGGCCCTGGGATACCGAAGCCGAGCCTGCCGGCGTAGTACCTTTAAATCCATTTAAATCCGGGAGTGAACTGCTGGAAAAAACAGAAGTCTGCTTTACGGAACTTCATCCGTTTTTTGCCGCCTGCCTGCAGACGATGAAAAAAATGAATCGTTTTGACCTGGAAAGCCGCATCGGCAAAGCACCCGGCGGATATAACTGTCCCCTGGCCGAAACCGGCGCTCCTTTCATTTTCATGAACGCTGCCGGTCAGATGCACGATGTAACCACTATGGTGCATGAAGGCGGACATGCCATTCATTCCTTTCTTTCCCATCACCTGGAGCTCAGTGCATTCAAGGAATATCCCATGGAAATTGCCGAAGTGGCAAGCATGGCCATGGAACTCTTCAGCATGCAGAACTGGGAAGTGTATTTTACTGATCCCGGCGATCTGAAACGCGCAAAGATCCAGCAGTTGGAAAGGGTGATCACCATTTTCCCCTGGATCGCAACCATTGATAAGTTCCAGCACTGGGTTTATGAAAATCCCGGACATACCCTGGAAGAAAGAACCGAAAACTGGTACCGCATATATCTTGAATTTTCTTCCGGAACCGTGGACTGGAGCGGCCTGGAGGATTATCAGAAGAATTTCTGGCAAAAACAGCTGCATTTGTTCGAAGTCCCTTTTTATTATATTGAATACGGCATCGCGCAGCTGGGCGCCATCGGCTTATGGAAGCAATTCAAAAAAAATAAAGAGGCTGCCCTCAACAACTACACGGCCGCTTTGGAACTCGGCGGCACGAAAACATTGCCGGAATTATATGCCGCTGCCGGACTGAAGTTTGATTTTTCCGCGGAATACATAAAAGAGCTGATGGACTTCGTGGAAGAAGAAATAAAGTTGGTTTTTTAGTTGTTAAAAGCCGAAATACCACAAAAATGGTATCCTTCAATCTTGCGGGATTGAACGTGTGCCCCTATATTTGCCTGTCCAAAATAAACAAACAGCCCATCGCTGATTTAAAATAGCTACTAATCAGAGCCTTAACCAAAAGTCCCGGTGTTTCTACATCGGGGCTTTCTATTTTATTTCTGTGGGTTTGATTTCCGGCCGGTCAGCGTCAAAAGCTGATCCGGGATTGATATTAAGATGGTTCCGGATGAATGCCGTCCCATAAGATTAACCCGGATTAAGATAGGGCGATCTGGATAAATGCCGGGCAGGATCTTCCTTGAGCAACTGATCGATGGCCTCATCCATTTCCCGGAGCTCATCTTTCTTCAGGCCGTCTATGATCTTACGCACGTTGCCGGTTTTATCCACCAGCGCAAAGAACTGGGTATGAATGAACTGTTCCGAAATGGGAGTAAGGTTGTTCTTGGGGTCATCCAGCAGATAACTCTCCCGGGCCGCCGTATACAAAGAGTCCTTATTCCCGGTAAGAAAGATCCAGTGATGCACATCAACCCCGAGAGAATCCGCATATATCTTTAACCTGCCCACACTGTCCGTTACCGGATCAACACTGTGTGAAAGGATCAGGAATCCGGGTTCATCCTTATATTTTTCATAAACCGATTTCAGGTTGGTATTCAACTTCGGGCAGATCCCTTTGCATGTAGTAAAAAAATATTCTGCCACATACACTTTACCCGCCACATCCTTGTTGGTGATCGTATCTCCGCGCTGGTCAATAAAAGAAAAGGGCCTCACATCGTTGAGTACAGGAAGGGTGATTTTTCCATATCCGGGAATCAGCCGGGTAATTACAAAATAGAATCCCACGAACAGGATCACAAAAAACATTATATAATACCAGGTCCTCCTTTTCATAATCAGCAAAATTACTATACCTGAGCGGGAGCAAAAAGTTTAGTGTATTTGTCTATCTTTGCCAGTCATTCATGAAAGTCAAAATCAACCGGGATGCTTTGGGGATCGGCGCTTCGATAGCCTGTGCGATCCATTGCGCTATACTACCGCTTTTTCTGAGTAGTTTCTCCCTGCTGGGCATCAATATCATCCACAACAGCTATTTTGAATATGGTATGATCCTTTTTGCCTTCCTGGTGGGATTGCTGGCTTTGCGTCATGGTTTTGTGCAGCATCACCGGAGCTATGTTCCTTTTATGCTTTTTTCCGCCGGTATGCTCTTCCTGCTGGCCAAACAATACTGGCACTATTATGAATTGTTTTTGCTGCCCTTTGCCGTGATTTTGATCGTGACCGCGCATGTGTGTAACCTGAAGCTTAAGAGGGTAACTGAAAGGCCGCCAGCGAGT
>DASRLM010000465.1:0-2972 GCA_035648455.1 Puia sp.
AGACTGATGAAATACAGCAATCAGGCTTTCCGTTTCTTCAATCAGCGGATAGTTGCCTGCCAGCAAACGTGAACCGGTAGATCCATGGGAAAAGGTATTGTCCGCCAACGCTTCTTCCAGCAATCTATTTTTAACAATGCCCAGGTAATCGTTGGAGAAAAAATCAATTTTATCACCGCCCAATTGAAGCCTGCGATACGCATTCATGCCGAACCTGGCCTGGAGTTTCTGATCGAGAAAATCGGAGTTCATTTTTTTTTTGTCGGTTTCCTGCCGGTAATCCCGAAAATATACCCTGACGCTTATCCATAAATCCCTTACCGGCAAATCGGGGATTCCTATCTTTAGGATCCAAAGATCCCGCTTATTGGGACATTTGCAAAAACATGGGCAGTGACAAAAATATTCTGGGCTTACAACTTGCGACGGATCCGCGTTGGGTGAACCTCGCCGGCCTGTCGATAGAGGAAATACTCACAGATCATGCATTCTGCGAACAAAAAGCAGCCACTACCTGCATCACGCTCATCCAAAAATATTCCGACCGCGCCCGGCTCGTGGCAGACCTGGCGCCGATTGTAACGGAAGAATGGGGACATTTCCGGATGGTTCTTGCCGAACTCACCAAAAGAGGATTGAAACTGGGTAAACAGCGGAAAGATGAATACGTTAACCACCTGATCGCATTTCAAAGAAAGGGCGGAGATTTTGAAGACCGGTTCCTGGATCAGCTCCTGACCATGGCCATGATTGAGGCCCGCAGCTGCGAACGGTTCAAACGCCTCAGTGAAGGACTCGAAGACGAATATCTGAAAAAATTTTACCATCGCTTTATGGAAAGCGAAGCCGGTCATTATCATCTCTTCATTGAACTGGCTGAAACCTATCTCGGAAAAGAAAAGACCCGGAAACGCTGGGCGGAATGGCTTCATTACGAAGCGGGCATCATTACGAAAATAGACATTCGTGGAGACCGGATTCATTAAAATAGGGTGATTTTACCCTTCATTTTTCGAGGACTACCCTTGAATGAAAATAAACAATGGCGTAATTTTGTACAATAAAAAGCAATCCTCTGTTAGCAAAGAACGAAGTGAAAAGGCCGGTTAGATTGAAGAAGCAAAGGATATTATGAATCAACCTTTTCGTACCATTAAGCAAAGAATCATCTTTTCAAAACCGCTGTCCGTTATGAATGAAAATCTTAAAGATGAAATTCAGCAGTTCACATCGAGTTTACAACGATTAGATTCAAAAATCGATGCCTTGCAATTTTCAATAAGAGAAGATCTGAAACCATTTGCAATGAAGGAGGATCTGAAATCATTTGCAATGAAGGACGATCTGAAACAGCTTGCAACAAATGAGGATCTGAAACAGCTTGCAACAAAAGATGATTTGAACCGGCTGGAGGATAGAATTGATCTCAAATTCGCTACTAAAGAGGACATAAAACTACTTGCGACGAAAGAGGATTTATTTCGTTTAGAAGAACGGAATGATTTACGTTACGCAACGAAAGATAATTTGTCACAACAGAAATTCGACCTGATCAAATGGATATTTACCTTCTGGATTTCTCTTGCGATCATGATACTGGGCTTATATTTAAAAAAATAAACGCCTTTATTTTTCCTGTGTAAAATGAGCAAGCTCCTGCGTAAAATCTAAAAAAGGAAATTTATCCGCCAGCTCGCTGGCTTTTAAAAACTGCTCTTTTAAAAACCGCCGGTGGGCTTCCGTGTCTGGATGAAATGCCTTATGCCGGTAAGCGATCTGTATCTTTTTTATTTCCTCCCCCAGGGCCAGCGATGCCGCATCCACATAATTTTGCATGAAATGCCCCAGTACAAAAGACGTTGCCTGGTAATTTGGATGCACCAGATCCTTGTCATAGAACCGGTAATCCCTCAGCACGTCAATCACCAGTTCATACGCAGGAAAATAATATATCCGTTCAAATTTATTCGCGAGATGATGAACAACTTCTATCAACCGGGCTTTGCTCCGGTTGTTCTCCACCACGCCATCCCGGATGTGCCGGACCGGACTTACAGTAAATACAATATTTAACCCGGGATTAAATTGGAGTAACCGATAAATGGTTTCGTCAAACGCAGAAAGGATCTCATCAACGGGCAACAGCTTTTTTGTAAACCAGCCGGCAGGAGCGCGGTGGCAATTGGCCACGGGAAACTGTTTTTCTTTCAGGATATAGGAAAATGCAGATCCCAGGGTAACAATCAGCCAATCCGCTTTTTTCAGGAATTCATGGGCCGTGCGCTGGGACTCGTTGATCTTATCCAGTGTAAGTTGCCGGCTGGTGTCAGAAAACTGCCCGTGATGCAGCCAGCTTTGCCAGAGTTCATTCAGAAGAAAAAGATCTTTTGGTTCATACTGTTTCCGGTCAACATAAGAAACCAAACTGTGCGCCACACTAATCGGGTCAAAAAGAATTCCGTTCGGGTTTTGGAGCATATCGAATTTTACATCCTTCAGGTGATTACCGATATGTTCCGTGAAGCAGGAACCGGTGAGCAGGATTTTCTGAGGGTAACGGATCTTTTCGGGCGGTCCGGCAATCTCTATGGGCAATAAAAAAGGATCCACATTAATGATTTTGAAAGATTTCTGCTGCGAGGGCCGTACTCTTTTGCAGCGCTTCTTCGTTTAACGGCGGAAGCATTTTCTTAGTTCGGAAACAATCGATCAGCATTAAGCTGTCCATGTTCCCCACCAATTCATCACCTGCCATGGGACAGCCTCCGACTCCGTTCAGGGCGCCATCAAACCTGCGACAACCTGCCGAAAAAGCCGCTTCCACTTTATCTAAACTGTGTTCGCGGCGTGAATGCAAATGGACGCCCGTTTCAATTGATGGAAACTGACGGATGGTATAGGCAGCAAGCGAATGCACCTGTTCCGCAGTGGCCAAACCTACTGTGTCCGCAAGAGAAATGATGCCCACAGGA
>DASRLM010000466.1:0-2621 GCA_035648455.1 Puia sp.
ACCCATATGAAAGATATCCTGAATAAAGCATCCACACTCAGAAAAGCGACGGCAACTGCAAAACTCGTTCTGCAGGATCCGGCGGCCATGGAAGCCGTCCTGCAGAAAAAAGTTCCGAAAGGCGATATCTTTGAATTTTCCAGGGCTGCGGGACTGCTTGCCGTTAAAAAAACGGCCGATGTTATTCCGGATTACCATCCGCTGCCCGTGGAATATGCAGCGATCCGTTTTTCAACGGAAGGATTGATGATACACATTGCCGTTGAAGTGCATACCGTTTATAAAACCGGAGTGGAAGTGGAAGCCATGCATGGGGCGGCCATTGTAGCCCTCACTATCTATGATATGCTGAAACCCCTGGATAAAAATATAGAGATCGTTTCGATCCGGCTCGAAAAAAAATCAGGTGGAAAAAGTGACCGGAGAAAAGATATCGGAAATAATATCCGCTGTGCCGTTATCGTGTGTTCGGACAGTATTTCGAAAGGGGAAGCGAAGGATCAGTCCGGCAAAGCGGTAATTGAGAAACTGAAATGTTTTGGAATCGATAACGCTGCGTATGAAATTATTGCGGATGACTTTGTCACCGTACAGGAGAAAGCAAAAAAATTCAGCGGACTGGATTATGAACTCATCCTGTTTTGCGGCGGTACCGGTCTTTCTCCCCGGGATATTACCCCGGAAGCTATAGAACCTTTACTCGACCGCAAAATACCGGGCATCATGGAGGCCGCCAGAAGTTATGGTCAGGACCGTACACCCTATGCCATGCTTTCCCGGGGAGTGGCGGGATTTATTAAAAACAGCCTTACACTCACTTTGCCGGGTTCTGTTTCCGGCGCATCGGATGCCATTGATGCGCTCTTTCCCGCCATCCTGTATTTGTTTTCGGTGAAAGCTGGTGAAAGGCACGAAAAATAGCCGAATATCTTATGGCCAATAATGGTTTGGCCGGCAAAAAAGAATAAATTTGGAGGGCTATGGCTACTGTTTCATTATCTGTCAATAAAAAGCAATACCAGGTTGATGCGGATCCGCAAATGCCATTGCTTTGGGTGATCCGGGACATCATCGGACTGAAGGGTACTAAATTCGGATGCGGTATGGCCCAATGTGGCGTTTGCACCGTACACCTGGACGGAGAGGCAGTGCGGTCCTGTGTCACTTTGCTCGGACGGGCGGAAGGCCAGGAAATCGTAACGATCGAAGGCATTTCGGAAAATGTTTCCCATCCCCTGCAAAAAGCCTGGATCGAACTGCAGGTTCCTCAGTGCGGTTACTGTCAGTCGGGACAAATCATGTCTGCTGCGGTGTTGCTGCGCGAAAATCCGCATCCAACCGATCAGGATATTGATGAGGCCATGATGGGTAATCTCTGCCGCTGCGGTACGTACAGCCGCATCCGCAAGGCCATTCACCGCGCAGCTCAAATGATGGATGTTTAAAAATAAATGCCGGATGCCGAAGTCACCCTCCATAAAAGATCTTTCCTTACCTGACAGGCTTGACCGTCGTCATTTTCTGCGTCTTTCCGGTCTCGGTGGTCTTGGATTCGTACTCGGTCTTGGCTGGAAAGCAGGTGGCGGATACATCATCGCTTCCGGCGGAGATGCGGCAACCGTCAAACTATCTCCCTATATTTTAATTGAAAGTTCCGGATTGATCACGATCATGAATCCCATGCCCGACCTCGGTCAGGGAACTTTTCAATCCGTACCAGCCCTAATCGCGGAAGAACTCGAAGTTTCCCTAAACCAGGTCAACATCCGGCATACCGGCGGTGAAAAAGAATTTGGCGAACAGACTGTCGGCGGCAGCAATTCTATCCGCGGCAACTACCTGAAATTGCGCACGGTGGGTGCAGCCGCAAAAGAGATGCTCATCCTGGCCGCCAGCCAACGCTGGCGGGTTCCTGTAGATACCTGTTATGCATCGCAGGGCCTCGTTTATCACCGGCCGTCAGGCAAATCTTCTCCATATGGGGAACTGGCCTTAGCAGCATCGCAGTTGCCCGTTCCCCAGCATCCCGCCTTAAAAGATGCCAAAGATTTTAAGATACTGACAAAAAATTATCCGCGTCCGGACGTACCGCTTAAAGTATCCGGCCAGGCAGTTTACGGAATCGATGTGGATTTACCGGGCATGCTCTATGCATCCATCGCACACTGCCCCGTTTTTAACAGTAAACTGGTCAGCTACGACGATACGGATGCGATGCGCGTCAAAGGAGTTTTAAAAATTATTAAGATACAGCGCCCCATTGGCCACCATAGATATGATGCCGTTGCAGTTGTAGCCGGCAACTATTGGGCTGCCTACCAGGGAAAGCTGGCGCTGAAGCTGAACTGGGATTATGCGGGCAACGACAGCTTCGATACCGACGAGTATGAACAGTCACTCAGGGATGTATCAGAGCAGCCTGGTCAGGTGGTCCACGACGAAGGAAATTTTGAGGCCGCTTTTCATTCAGCACCAATACAACTGAATGCGCTTTATGAATTACCCATGCTTTCCCATTCGCCGATGGAACCGCAGAACTGTACGGCGGAATGGAAAGGCGACGACCAGGTGGAAATATGGGTATCCACGCAGGGGGCGGATTCCGTAAAAGATGAAGTCTC
>DASRLM010000467.1:0-10956 GCA_035648455.1 Puia sp.
GTTGCTAAAAGGCTTCCATTTATACGACATCGATTTTTCCTTTCAGGTAACTACTCAGTATACCGCAGCCGTGATCTTTTCGATTGATATCATTCACCTCACAGAAGGGGGCAATTTCGGAGATGAGTGGGTGGATTATACCATTCGCTGGCACAGGCAGCATGCCGGGAGTTTGCCTGGAAAGGCAAAGGGAACTCCTTACATAGCCGCACTGGAAAGAAAGATCAGAAAAAACTGGCTCTACCGCCTGAGCTCCGAAAAGATTTCCTGGAGAAATAAAATGAAATGGATCCTTGCCGGTAAAGCAATCAGTGACCCCACCGCATTACCCTACATTATGCTGTTCCTGTTCAAAAGATTTTCTAAATAATGGTGCTGTCCCACTGTCCATTGTCAATTGTCCATTCTCAACTGTCCATTGCCTACCCCTTGTAAACAAAAGGAATGAAAAGCGTGTAAATAACCAGCAGTATGGAACCGATGTATTCAGAGGGAAACCCCAGTACAGAGGTAAAAGTGCCGCCAATCACCATCACCCATAAAATAAAGGCAAAGGAAGAAAAAATGATCTGGCCGGCTTTTTTCACCTTGGTGATGTAGAACAGGTAGAGTGGGTTCATCAGCACCAGGATGCCGAAAACGATCCACAAAAGCAGCGTTTTGTTCCCTGGCACATCGGGCCCGGTAATTAGTCCTTTCAGGGTCACATAGGCAGTGATGATCTCGGAAGGGATCAGTTTTACCAGTCTGTCCTTATAGTCATTTACGCCGTCAGATGGCCCCTGAAGCCCAAGGTCTGCCGCAGATTTGATTTCCCTGGCCATGGTAAAAGGTTTTATCCCGTAATTTACTGCCATTTTTACACTCCGGCCTGCATGGCATAATGATTGACATTCAGTTATGAATTCTATATCACTAACCTTAAAGTAAATCAATTATATGGGAAAAATAATCGGAATTGACCTCGGTACCACCAACAGTTGTGTTGCCGTTATGGAAGGGAACGAACCGGTGGTCATTGCCAATGACGAAGGGCGCCGGACCACGCCGTCGGTAGTGGCTTTTTTGAAGAATGGCGAGAGAAAAGTGGGAGACCCCGCCAAGCGTCAGGCCATCACCAACCCGGTAAATACCATCAGCTCGGTGAAACGTTTCATGGGCCGCCGCTTCGATGAAGTAACCAACGAAATCAGCCACTGGAGCTATAAAGTGGTGAAAGGTGACAATAATACTTGCCGTATTGACATTGACGGCCGTCAGTATACGCCGCAGGAGATCAGCGCCATGATCCTTCAGAAAATGAAGAAAACGGCAGAAGATTACCTGGGCCAGGAAGTTACAGAGGCTGTTATTACCGTTCCGGCCTATTTTAATGACGCGCAGCGCCAGGCCACTAAGGAAGCCGGTGAAATAGCCGGGTTGAACGTTCGTCGTATCGTAAATGAACCGACGGCAGCCGCTCTGGCTTACGGACTGGATAAGGCAGGAAAAGATGAAAAAATTGCCGTTTTTGACCTGGGAGGCGGAACTTTTGACATATCCATCCTCGAATTGGGCGATGGCGTGTTTGAAGTAAAATCTACCAACGGGGACACTCATCTGGGCGGGGACGATTTTGATAAGATCATTATTGACTGGCTCGCCGAGGAATTCAGGAAAGAGGAAAACATCGATCTCCGCAAGGACCCGATGGCTCTTCAACGGCTCAAAGAAGCCTCAGAAAAGGCTAAAATCGAATTATCATCCTCTACGGAAACTGAAATCAACCTGCCCTATGTAACGGCTGTGGACGGCGTTCCCAAACACCTGGTGAAAAAGCTGAGCCGTGCCAAATTTGAACAACTGGCCGACGCTCTCTTCGAAAGGTGTCTCAAACCCTGCGAACAGGCTTTAAAAGACGCCGGATTGTTGGCTTCCAAGATCGATGAAGTGATCCTGGTCGGTGGAAGCACGCGGATTCCCAAGGTGCAGGAAATTGTTGAAAAATTCTTTGGCAGAAAGCCCAATAAAGGAGTGAATCCCGATGAAGTGGTTGCCGTCGGAGCAGCTATTCAGGGAGCGGTGCTCACCGGTGAAGTAAAAGATGTGCTGTTGCTGGACGTAACCCCGCTGAGCCTCGGTATTGAAACCATGGGAGGGGTTATGACCCGTCTGATCGACAGCAATACCACCATACCAACCAAAAAATCCGAATCCTTCTCCACGGCCAGCGATAACCAGCCCGGTGTGCAGATCCACGTGCTACAGGGAGAAAGACCCATGGCCAATCAGAACAAGAGCCTGGGTATGTTTAACCTGGATGGTATTCCGCCCGCTCCGCGCGGCGTTCCGCAGATCGAAGTGATTTTTGATATCGATGCCAATGGTATCCTCCACGTTACGGCCAAGGATAAAGGAACCGGCAAGGAACAAAAGATCCGCATCGAAGCAGGCAGCGGACTCAATAAGGAAGAAGTGGAAAAGATGAAAGCCGAGGCTAAAGCCAACGAGGCTACCGATAAGACTGCCCGCGAAAAGGTGGATAAACTCAACCAGGCCGACAGCCTCATATTCCAGACTGAAAAACAACTGAAGGAATACGGGGATAAGATCCCCGCCGATAAAAAGGCACCGATCGAAACGGCCCTGAACAAATTGAAGGACGCCCATAAATCGCAGGATATTTCCCAGATTGATGCGACCATTGCCGAAATCAATACGGCCTGGACCGCGGCATCGGAGGAGATGTATAAAGCCACCCAGGGTGCACAGCCCGGCGCCGATACGGGTGCTAACGGTGGTGGACAACCGAACGCAGATAAAAACGCGGAAAACGTTACCGATGCAGAGTTTGAGGAAGTGAAATAATAAACAAAGCGTAAGCAGGAAAGGCCGCCGGTAACGACGGCCTTTCGTATTTTATTGCATTTGTGAATAAAATGCAAAATGACAGTTATTCCGGAATTAGATGGTTAATTGCTTGCATGATTCAAAAAAACGCCGTATATTTGCATCGCAATTGAGTCGTATTTAGCCTTGCAAGCCAGGCACCGGATTTGACACTTCTTTCTAACGATTCTTTCGTGTTCTTCCACCAATTGCTTTTTGCATATTTTAATCTAAAAAAAGAACATTTATGAAACAAGATGTCATGCCCTCTATTGTCCGGATGGACCAGGAAACACTTAAAAAACTGACCGCAGAAGTAAAAGAAACTGTTGCCACCGGTTATGCTCCGGTAAGAAAGGCCCGTTTTACATCCATATCACTCTGGAATATCAACAGGAACTGGAAACAGACTTCCCGCTTTGCCGGAAAAAGAGCCTTCTAATACCATAATTAAAACCCTGGGTATTTCCCATGGAAAAGACGATACCTGGATCTTCCATCTGAATAACACTGTCTTCCGAAGACGGTGTTTTTTATTTAGGGGAGCGCCCGAAAGAGAAAATTACATGATGTCCAGGGCCTTGGCCAGGAACGTGCACACAAAAGGAAGGATCATGATGCAGGGACCTCCGATGGTAACATAAGTGCCAACAAAAGCGATCACGGAAATGAAGAAGAGAGCCCAAAACAATCCGGTGTATTTTTTAGTTTTTTCCATGCAGGAGAAATTAGATCCACAAATATATTTCAAATCCGGAATCCAATTCACTTTTAATTTTATTTCAAGTGCCTCTTTTTGGTAATTTCGCGATGGCGCCGATAACGACTCCCTGTATGAGGAGTTCTAGAACCTGACTGGAAGATGAAACTACATTTTTACCTGCGATTTTACACCAAACCCGGCCATGCGCTCTATGTGACCGGCAATATCCCTGAGTTGAACCCTGATTCCGTTCAAAAGCAGGAAGGCGGCCTCCTGATGCAATACATGAATACTGAATTCTGGCAGCTGACGGTGGACCTGATGAATAAACCCCATCACCCGATTCAATACCATTACCGGTTGCAAATGGAGGATGGCAGCATCGTCAGTGAATGGGGCAGCGACCGCGAGATACCGGTGTCACAGAAATCAGCAACCGAAATCCAGACAATCGACACCTGGAACTATGCCGGTGAATACGAGAATGCTTTTTATACCGCGCCCTTCCTGAATATCCTGCTGCCCCGGCACAATAAAAAATCCGGTGCCAGAACCCCCAAACAATTCACCCATATTTTTAAGGTCAAGGCGCCGCTGCTCACCGCCAGTCAATGCATTTGCCTTTCCGGAAGCGGTGAGGGACTGGGGAATTGGTCGGAACAGGACCCGATCTTCCTGAAGAAAGCGGGAAACTGGTGGTCGGCTGCCGTAAACCTGCCGCGCGAATTTCTGCCGGTGAGTTATAAATACGGAATTTATGATCTGAAGCATAAACAATTTCTTCATTTCGAATACGGGGCAAACAGATCCCTGCCGGGAGATGCACAGGATCAAAAGCTCACCCTGGTGCACGATGGTTTTGTGCGTATGGCCAACGATACCTGGAAAGGAGCGGGGCTGAGCATTCCGGTTTTCAGCCTGAAAAGTAAACAATCCTTCGGCTGTGGTGAATTTACCGACCTGAAATTACTGGCCGACTGGGCGGTTAAAACCGGCATGAAACTGATCCAGATACTGCCCGTTAATGATACCTCGGCAACGGGAACCTGGCTGGATTCCTATCCTTATGCGGCAATATCTGCCTTTGCCCTTCATCCCATTTACATAAACCTGGAAGAAATCGCCGGTAAAAAATATGACTCCGTCCTGAAACCGTTCCGTAAAAAACAAAAGCAGCTCAACGCACTTCCCGACCTCGATTATGACATGGTGATCAGTCATAAAATGACCATCCTCAAAGAATTGTATGAACAGCAGCGAAAGGACCTGAACGGAGATCCGGAATTCCTGCAGTTTTTTGAAACCAATAAATTCTGGCTTACGCCATACGCCGCTTTTTGCTATTTACGGGATATCAACGGAACCGCAGATTTTACAAAATGGAAAAGCCACGGAAAATACAATAAGCTCAGCATTGACCGGCTGACGGCTCCGCAATCCAAACAGTACGACCAGATTGCCCTGCATTATTTCATACAGTACCATCTGCACCGGCAACTCTGCAGTGCCGCTGATTATGCCCATCAAAATGGCCTTGTGATCAAAGGGGATATTCCCATCGGGATCTACCGGTACAGCTGTGATGCCTGGATGACGCCTGACCTGTATCACCTGGACCAACAGGCAGGCGCCCCGCCGGATTCTTTTGCCCTCAAGGGACAGAACTGGGGATTCCCCACTTACAACTGGGAACAGATGGAAAAAAATGGTTTTCAGTGGTGGAAAAACCGTTTTGAACAAATGGCTGTTTATTTCGATGCCTTCCGCATTGACCATATCCTGGGGTTCTTCCGCATCTGGAGCATTCCTGTTTCCCAAACCGAAGGGATCATGGGCCGTTTTGATCCGTCAATCCCGGTGTACCGGGTTGAGTTCGATGAAAGAAATATCTGGTTCGATGCAGATCGTTATACCAAACCTTTTATCAATGATGCCGTGCTTTGGGAATATTTTTCCCAGGATACGGAAAAAGCCAAACCGATTTTTTTTGATGAAATCTCCAACGGCAATTTCCGGATCAGGGATTTTGTAAACAACCAGGAAAAAGTAGAAGATTATTTTGCCGATAAAACCGAAAATCCCTTTGATGTTAAATGCCGTCAGGCCCTGCTCGGCCTGATTTCCAATGTTATCCTGTTTGAGGTGGAGGGCTCCGGGGGAAAGGAATTCCATTTCAGGATCATGATGAATACCACTTCCTCATTCCGGTATCTCGACTGGAACCTGCAAAACCAGCTGAAAGATCTTTATGTGAATTATTTTTTCCGGAGGCAGGATGCCTTCTGGGAGAAAGCCGGCATGCAAAAACTACCGGCTCTCAAAAGAGCGACCAATATGCTGGTCTGCGGTGAGGACCTGGGCATGGTGCCGGATTGTGTTCCGGAAGTGATGAAACAACTCGGCATTCTCAGCCTGGAAATCCAACGCATGCCCAAGGACAAGTCGCGTGATTTTTTTCACCCGGCAGACGCTCCGTATTTGTCGGTGGTAACCCCTTCCACACACGATATGAGTACGATCCGCGGATGGTGGGAGGAAAACAGAACCCTTACCCAGAAATTTTTTAACCAGGAACTGGGCCAATGGGGAGAAGCTCCTTTTTTCTGCGATGCGTGGATCAATAAGGCCGTGGTAAACCAGCACCTGCATTCTCCTGCCATGTGGAGCATTTTTCAATTGCAGGATCTGCTGGGCATGGATGAAAATATCCGCAGGGAAAACCCCAACGACGAACGGATCAACGTGCCTGCCGATGCCAAACATTACTGGAAATACCGGATGCATTTGTTTCTGGAGGACCTGCTGAAAGAGAAAGACTTTAACGAACAATGGAAAGAAATGCTGAAAACTTCCGGAAGATAATTTCAACGATACATGAAAATTGAACATACCTCTTTTAATCTCCGGTTTAAATATCCTTTCACTATTTCCAGGGGAACCAAAACACACCAGCCCACCTTTGTGGTGAGCCTGGAACTATTTGGAGAAAAAGGATACGGAGAAGCGCCGGCCATTACCTATTATCATATCCCGGTGGAAAAGATGGCATTAGATCTGGAGAACAAAAAGGGGATGATTGAAAAATTCTCTTTTACCGAACCGGATCGTTTCTGGCATTTTCTGCATCATCTTATTCCGGATAATCCATTCCTGGTTTGTGCACTCGATATGGCTGCCTGGGACCTGTTTGGCAAACTGAAAAAAATGCCCCTGTATGCCTGCTGGAAACTCGATATGCAACGGGCACCATTAACCGATTATACCATTGGCATCGATACCATCGACAAAATGCTGGACAAGATGCTGGCAAAACCCTGGCCCATTTATAAAATAAAACTGGGTACGGAACACGATGCGGACATCATGCGGTCCTTGAGAAACAGGACCGGCGCCGTGCTCCGGGTGGATGCCAATTCCGGATGGACCCTTCAGCAGGCGCTGGACATCCTGCCTGCACTGGCTGATTGCGGAGTGGAAATGGTTGAACAGCCCCTGGCAAAAGAGGACCGGGACGGGATGCGCGTTCTGTTCGATAAATCCCCCATACCCCTGATAGCCGATGAGTCCTGCGTGTTTGAACAGGATGTGGAAAAGTGCCGGGGCCTGTTCCATGGTATAAACATCAAACTAACGAAATGCAGCGGCATTACCCCGGCTCTCAGGATGATCCAAACGGCCCGCAAACTGAACATGAAGGTAATGGCCGGTGGAATGAACGAAAGCACCATCGGCTCAGCGGCAGTGGGTCACCTGCTGCCCCTGCTGGATTATGTGGATATGGACGGCATATTGCTGCTGGATGAGGATATCGCCACCGGTTTATCCATCGACTACGGCCGGGTTACCCTTTCCGGAAAACCGGGTCTTGGTATTGTATATACCGGGCTTAATTTTTAATGCTAACTACCAAAAATGTCCGACGACCTCCTCATCATACAAGGCACCAAAGAACAGCAATACCAGGCGCTGATTCCCCAGATCAACGCATTGATACGTGACGAACAGGACCTGGTGGCTAACCTGGCCAACATCGCCGGGGCCCTGAAGGAACAATTCAACTGGCTCTGGATCGGCTTTTACCTGGTAAAACAAAATGAACTGGTGCTCGGCCCGTTTCAGGGTCCTGTTGCCTGCACCCGGATCAGCAAAGGAAGAGGGGTCTGCGGTACTGCCTGGAAAGAAATGAAAACGCTCATCGTTCCGGATGTTCAGCTTTTCCCCGGTCACATATCCTGTAACAGCTTATCCAAATCCGAAATTGTGGTACCGCTTATCCAGAACCAGGAAGTGGTGGGTGTACTGGATGCAGACAGTAAGATCCTTGCTGATTTCGATATTACCGATCAACGGTTTCTCGGACAAATCTGCTCATTGATCCGTTGGTCATAAAAAAATTAAACAACTGTTTAATTCGCCATTTACCTTTATTTTTGCAGACCCAATTGCCCGCCATTCCGGTTAACCGGTAGGTCCATGCGTGAAAGGTGGATCCACCCAATTTATTTTCTCAGCCTATTATGAAAAGAATTTTTTTGCTTCTACCGATTCTGTGTCTGCTGGAATCTGTGAATGCCCAAAATACGGACAGCACCGGGGAGAACAAATCCCTCGAACTTTGTATACAGTATGCGCTGGCGCATCAGACCAATATCCGCCAGTCGCTCATCGATCAGCAGATTGCCGACAGGTCCATCAAAAGCCGTCTGGCCGACTGGTATCCGCAGATCAATTTCAACGGCAACTATCAGCGAAATTTCCAATTGCAAAGCACGGTTTTTAATAATACCGTTACCCAGATCGGTGCCTACAATACCTCTATAGGACAGTTTGGCCTTACACAGGCCATCTTTAACCGCGATGTGCTGCTGACCAGGCAAACGGCCAATGATGTGCGCACCCTGGCCAGACAATACACCGTAAATACCAGTATTGAAGTAGTTGCCAATGTGAGCAAGGCCTTTTATGATGTATTGCTGTCGAAGCAGCAGATCCTGTTGCTGGACTCAGATATAGTGCTGCTGCAAAGGAGCCTGAAGGATGCTTACAATCAGTACAGGGGCGGCCTGGTGGACAAAACAGATTATCAGCGGGCCACCATCAGCCTGAACAATACCCGGGCGCAACGAAAAGGCGCACAGGAACAATTAAAAAGTAATTATGCCCTGCTGAAGCTGTTCATGAGTTATCCGTCGGATTCAACCCTGGACCTGCAATACGAAAGCGGCCGGATGGAGCAGGAAGTTGCGTCTCTGGATACCCTGCAGCAAATGGATTTCAATAACCGGATCGAATACCAGCAACTCATTACACAAAAAAGATTGCAGCAGGCCAATCTTAAATATTATCGCTGGGGTTTCCTTCCTTCGGTTTCCGCATTCGGCGAGTATAATCTGAATTATTATAATAACCAGTTCAGCAAGCTGTATAACAACAATTATCCGAATTCCTATGGCGGCATCTCTCTTTCGATTCCGATTTTTCAGGGAACCAAACGCATCCAGGAAGTGCGGATCGCACAACTGCAACTGGAGCGCCTGGATTATAATTTCACGTCGGTCAAAGATTCCATCAATACCCAATACATTCAGGCCCTGTCTGCCTACAAGGCCAATCTGAATAATTATTATGAACAAAAGGACAACCTGGATCTGGCCCGGCAGGTATATGATGTGATCCGACTGCAGTATCGAGCCGGCATAAAAACCTACCTGGAAGTGGTGACGGCCAACAACGATCTTTTTGGCGCTCAGATTAATTTCACCAATGCCATGTATCAGGTATTGAGTAATAAAATAGACGTGGAAAGGGCTCTGGGAACCCTGCGATATTAAATTATAAATAAAGGATGAATATGAAAAATAACCTTTACAGGATCGGCAAACTGGCAGTACTGTCAGCAGGGCTTACGGCCTGTGGAAGCAATAAAGATCAGTCAAAACAACAGGGACCCCCGCCTGCCGTTGCGGTGAATGCTTATGTGGTGCAGCCCGGAAATGCCACTTATTATGATTTCTATCCGGCTACGGTCACCCCGTTGAATCAGGTGGACATCAAACCACAGATCTCGGGCAATATTGTGAATATTTATTTCAAAGACGGGCAGTATGTCCACAAGGGTCAGAAACTCTATGAGATCGACCAGCAGCAATACCGCGCGGCTTATGAACAGGCGATCGCCAACCTGAATGTATCCAAAGCCAATTTGTCAAAGAGTCAGCAGGATGCAGACCGGTATACCGAGCTTTCGAAACAGGATGCCATCGCCAGGCAAACACTCGATCACCAACTGGCGGATCTGGAAAGTTCAAAGAGGCAGGTGGAAGCCGCCCAGGCCAATGTGCAGAGTGTGCAAACAAACCTGAAATATTCCACCATCACGGCTCCGTTCGACGGCACCATCGGCATCTCCAACGTAAAGATAGGAACAGCTGTTTATCCGCAAACCCTGTTGAATTCGATTTCATCCGACAATCCGGTTGCCGTGGATATTTCCGTTAACCAGTCGGAGATACCCCTTTTTACCGGTTATCTGCAAAAGGCTCCTGCTCCCGGAGATTCCGTATTCACCGTCATGCGCATGGATGGTTCGGTCTATCCTTTTCCCGGACAGATTTATTTGCTGGACCGCGCCGTTGATCCGCAAACGGGAACCATCAAGGCAAGACTTATTTTTCCAAATAATAAAAATGAACTGAAACCCGGCGTCACCACCAATATCCGGGTCAAACACGGATCAGGGGATTCCAGTTTACTGATCCCCTATAAATCGGTAGTGGAACAGCTGGGAGAATATTTTGTGTATTCCATAAATGACAGCAAAGCCATTCAAAGGAAGGTAACCCTGGGTACAAAGATCAACGATAAGGTAGTGGTGATCAGTGGTGTGAAAGCAGGGGACAGCGTAGTAACGGAGGGCGTTCAAAAATTAAAGGACAGTTCGCTGGTCAGAACGGGCGGTGCCCCAGGGCCTGCTGCTAAATAAAATGGCGACAGAAAATAAGGATACTGCTGCCGGTAAACGGGAGCGAGTTATAAAATAATCCGCATATGGCTTCTTCAAATATATTTCTCAAACGGCCGGTAACCGCCATTGTTATTTCCATTGTTATTTTGCTGGTTGGCACCCTGGCTATTCTGAACATGCCGGTAAGCCAGTATCCCAATATCACACCACCGACCGTTCAGATCACCAGTAATTTTACCGGTGCTGATGCACAAACCGTGGAACAAACAACCACCACAGCCATCGAAACGCAGGTGAACGGGGTTCCCGGAATGGCATACATGCAAAGCAACAGCGCAAACAACGGACAGAGCCAGATCACGGCAACACTGAACATCGGCGCCGATCCGAATATTGTGGCGCTGGATATTCAAAACAGAGT
>DASRLM010000468.1:0-4186 GCA_035648455.1 Puia sp.
CGGTCACTTTGTGCCTGGCTATTTTGTTTGATAACAATCAATGTTCTTATTAATAGTCGTCATATCCATAAGATTTGTGGATAGTTAGTTTTGTGTAAAATTTGGATATGGGAAAGATAGTCCTTGCTGTTGACGCCCTGGAGCCTAAACAGAATGCATTTGATTTTGCCTGTTATTTGGGGTATTTGACAAAATCTAAAATTACCGCTGTATTTTTGGAGAACCTTCTGGATGAAGTTCGTCCGGTTCAGAAAGATCTCCACGGAAGGGCTGTAATGTTTTGGGACAGGGAAGATGCTGCAGAAAATAATGCCAGAAGAGCGAGGATTGAACAAAATATTGCCACATTTAAAGATCAGTGTTTGGACAGCGGGATCTGCTTCAACGTACACCGGGACCGGGGCTTACCGGCTCCAGATCTTATTAAAGAAAGCAGATTTGCAGACATTATGGTGATAGATGCAGGAACTTCCTTTAATAAGCGGTTTCAAGATAGCCCAACCGGGTTTGTCAGGGATATTCTTCGAAAGGCCGAGTGTCCTGTCATTATTGCTCCTGAGCGTTTTGAGGAATTGAACGAAATAATATTTGCCTATAATGGCTCTGCATCTGCAGTATTTGCCATTAAACAGTTCACATATCTTTTCTCCCAGCTACAGGATAAAAGAATTACTATTCTTCAGGTAAATGATACCGGGGAATGGCAGGATCCGGATAAACATAGATTTAACGAATGGCTGAAGGATCATTATACAAACCTGCATTTTGAAGCAATAAAAGGGAAAACCGATGAAGGGTTATTTGATCTTCTTTTTAATCGGAAGAATATGTTCCTGGTTATGGGAGCTTATGGGAGAAATGCGCTATCCCGTTTCTTTATAGGAAGTCATGCAGATCCGTTGATTAAGTCAATTACCCAGCCAATTTTCATAGCTCATTTCTGATTTATAAAAAACCCCGCCAGAATATGACGAGGCTTAGGTTTGAAGGGTAGGGCTTTGTTAGTGGGAATATGCACCCGGAGTATATAATTATCACTTACCAGACAAAAATAATGTTTCCGTTAAATCAAATTAAGGATGCTGATCAGTATTGTCGATGATATCAGTCAGGTAATCTTTTGCGGGGTTTCCACTTCGGATGGAGTAAAATTTATTTTTTTATTTTCTGCGTTAAATAGTTTCCCGATCTCAACAACAAAGAATGGCATGGAAGAGATAACCAGGCAAAAAACCAGCTCGCTAACGGTTAACGGCTGTGTTTTAAAAATTGTATTAAAGAAAGAATTGTAAATAAGGGCCATTTGGACAATAAATGAGCCAGCAACGACAAACAATAATATGGGATTGGAGAAAGCGCCCAGACGGAAGAAAGACAGCTTCTCCGACCTCATGGCCAGTGCCAGGAATAATTGACCCACACAAAGTATAGTGAAAACCATCGTTTGCCAGTGTGTGTCTTTAAGCCGGATCGCAAAAGCCTGCGTTCCGAGTGTCAGGACGGCAAAGAACAAACCTATCCACAGGATACGCAGGCCTAATTTGCCGGCAAAAATGCTTTGATCAGGCGGACGCGGCGGACGCTGCATGATATTTTTTTCGGCTCGTTCGGCACTAAGGGCCAGGCCAGGCAGGCTGTCGGTGACTAAATTGATCCATAAGATCTGAAGCGGAAGCAATGGGATGGGCAAAGAAAGAAGAGGAGCCAGGAAAATAACCCATATTTCTGCGGAATTGCCAATGAGGATATAGCAAATGAATTTTCGGATATTGTCAAAAATTCTTCTGCCTTCCTTTACCGCCTTTACAATAGTCGCGAAATTATCATCCAGTAAAATCAATTGGGCAGCTTCCTTGGATACATCTGTTCCTGTAATGCCCATGGCAACTCCGATGTCTGCACGTTTTAACGCGGGCGCATCATTTACGCCATCACCGGTCATTGCAACATACTCCCCATTTTGCTGCAATGCCTTTACGATACTCAATTTTTGTTCCGGTGACACCCTGGCATATACCTTAACATGAACAACAGCCTCCTGCATTTGTCGTTCGCTCATGGCTTTCATCTCTGATCCGGTGAGAACGCGGTCGTATTTTGTTTTGAGGATGCCCAGGCGTTTGGCGATCATAGTAGCTGTAACCGGATGATCACCGGTTATCATAATTGTCCTGATGCCGGCAGTTTCGCATTCACTCACTGCCTGCATCGCCTCGTCGCGCGGTGGATCAATTATTCCGGCGATACCAACCAATTGCAAATGGTTTTCTATTGTTTCCGGCGTAATAACAGCCGGTAATGCATCGAACTTCCTGCTTGCAAACCCCAGTACCCGAAAACCTGCTGAGAGCATTTTGTTCAGGTCAGTCTCCAGCTCAATATCCGCTGCATCGTCAGACTTACTGAAGAGTGCTTCCGTGGCCCCCTTGGTATAGGCAATATATTTTGTACCGTACCGGTGAATGGTAGTCATACATTTTCTGTCCGAATCAAAGGGAATTTCTGCGACGCGGGGATATCGTTTTTCAAGCTCTGATTTATTGTACCCTTTTGAATGAGCGAATTCATACAATCCGATTTCCGTCGAATCGCCAAGGATACGACCTTTTTCATCCAGATAAACATCGTTATTAAGGGCCATGCCCTGCAGCATCTGTTTATAGTCATCCTCTAAATCGATTTCTGCGCCCCCGCGGTTTCGATCCGGGAAAAAATGCTTTCCCGCAATTTCTTCAACGGTCATCTTATTGAGCGTCAGTGTCCCTGTTTTGTCTGTACAGATATACGTGACCGAGCCCAGGGTTTCAACTGCGGACAATTTTCTGATCAGGGCATTCTTCTTTGCCATTTTCTTTGCCCCGCCTGCCAGCGCTATTGTGATAACCGCCGGGAGCGCTTCCGGTATGCCCGCTACTGCCAGCGATAGCGCAGTCAGCAGCATGATTGCGGCGTTTTCACCGCGTAAGTATCCGATAAAAAAAATGATGGCACACACGGACAGTATGATATATGCAAGATTCTTTGCAAGACTTGCCATCTTTTTCTGCAAGGGTGTTTGTGTTCCGGGTTCCTGAATCAGGGCGGCAATTTTCCCAAGTTCTGTTTTCATTCCGGTACCCACAACGATGCCTTTGCCGCGGCCGTTGGTAATATAAGTCCCCTTGAGAGCCATATTACTGTAATCTCCAGGACTCAGGTCACCAGAATTCAAAATGCGGGTATTTTTTTCAACCGCTGCCGATTCGCCGGTAAGGGAAGATTCATTCAACCTTAGTTGGATGGTCTCAGATAGCCGGACATCCGCAGGTACAACGTCTCCGGCTTCGAGCAAAATAATATCGCCGGGAACCAAATACCTTGAAGAGAGGGTGGTCATGATATTATTTCTGATCACCCTGGCATTTGAAACAGCCATATTTTTCAAAGCCTCCATTGCTCTTTCTGCCCGATATTCCTGGACAAATCCTACGATCGCATTCAAAATAACAATGGCAATGATAACCAGCGTGTCCGTAATATCACCTATGACGGCTGAAATGACTGCTGCGACAATCAGCACTATAATCATGAAGTTCTTAAACTGGTAAAGAAACAGCAACCAGGCGGGATTTTTTTTGCGCTCGGTTATTTCATTGAAGCCGTACTCCGTTAGTCTTTTTTCCGCTTCCGGCGTAGTTATTCCCCCGATGGAACCACCGGTAATTTTTAATATATCGGTTATATCTTTGAGATGCCAGCTCGTCATCATGCGATTATTATTTTCGGCTGAGCAATAAGTTGATGGGCCTCCACTCCTCAATGTGATCGCTAATAATTTTTGCAATCGCAACAAAGGGGATAAACAACACCATGCCTGCCACTCCCCAGATTATCCCTCCTAGAACAATAGACACCAGCATGGCCAGAGTACTCACTTCCAGTTGTGCGCCTACTACCTTCGGGAAAATTACGTTCGCCTCCAGATACTGAACAAAACTAAAGATGGCTATTACGCCCAACGGGTACCAAAAACTTCCGGTCTGCATCCAGATAACCGATATAGGCAATAAAGCGCTGACAGTAATTCCGATATAAGGAATGATGGTCATAATAGCACACAACATACCGTATAAAATGGCATGCTTTACGCCTAATGCCAATAGTCCAATACTGTTGAGTATGCCTACAATAATATAAACCATAATCA
>DASRLM010000469.1:0-5679 GCA_035648455.1 Puia sp.
GTGTAAATCCATCGTCGTTAATCACCATGGCGAAATAAAGGCCATTTCGAAGGAAAATGAAGGTGCGTTATTCCAAATTATTCTTCCATTAAAACAGGAATAAGCGTGAACCTCCGGATTGTGATGACGTACCCGTTCTGTTACTTAACCTGAACTACCCGTTTCTCCCCTTTAGCATTGGTGATCTCTATTTGCAGCATCGTATCATCCTGCATGATGAACCTGGAGGATTGGGATAAATAGGAACTCCCATAGTACAATTCCATTTTTCTTGTCCTTCCATTTTTTAAATGGATATTGGCAGTTACATCATCGGGATTAAAACGGATGATTTTACGCTTTTGATTCAACCCGAATAATTGAAGAAAGTCCCTGTTTTGGGTGGCAGCAACAGCGTATGTATTTTGACCGATCAGTAATTTAGACAACCCTTTGGCATCTCCCGGAGTAAAAAAACCACTTTGTGTAAAGGTTAATGGTTGAAATGTTCCATTCCCGTTACCCAGCAATACCAATCCATTCATGGCATCATCCCTTCCATTGCCCACTTCGGCTCCAAAGTCATTCCCGCAAACCATCAGGTCCAGGAAGCCGTCGTGATTGATATCGTCTGCCACCATACCGTTTAACGGGGCAAACTGAGCCGCGGGCGGCAGCGGATGCAGGCTGAATTTTCCATTTCCCTCATTTTTCATCAGACAGCTGGGAAAATAATTGGCCTTCAGGACCAGGGCATTTTTTTTATCCGGGAGGATCGCGTTGATGTCGGCTGAGGCAAAGTCCTTATACGTCGGAAACCTTTTTCTTACTCCCGCCATCTGCCTGATCATATCATCGCGGGTATTTGCAGGATATTCTTTCTTATTGCCAGCTTCATCCTTTAAAAACAGGCTCGTAATGGCATCATAGGTTCCATCCTTGTCAAAATCCATCCCATAAATGCTAACGGGTTCCTTTTCCGAGGCCCGGTAAAAAGAATTCAGCCCCAGATTTCCGACGATATAATCCGTTTTACCATCGTTGTCGAAATCTCCGGCCAGGATACTGTTCCACCAGCCGGTTTTATCACCTATACCCGTCAATCCCGTCACGTTTTCCAGTTTGCCGTGGTTGTTTCTCAAAAAAGTAATGGGCATCCATTCTCCGGCAAGGATGAGGTCTTCCCAGCCGTCATTGTCAAAGTCCGTCCATACGGCATCACATACCATTCCGATATTTTTAAGCATGGGCGCTACTTCGTCCGTAACATCAGTGAATCTGGCTATCCCGTTTTTAGAATCATTTCGTAAAATCATACTGCTTACCGGTTCAGGATATTTTTCAGGATTCACTCTTCCGCCAACAAACAGATCCAGGTCACCATCATGATCAAAATCCGCGGCCTTAACACAGCTTTTGCTGGTAAAATTTTTCGGAATGGCCGCAGCATCATACTGGAAATTCCCTTTACCATCGTTGATATACAACCTGTCCTGGTAGTTTTTTGTGCCAGGCGCAAACTCATTACTGCCACTGGCGGTATATAAATCGGGTTTCCCGTCTCCGTTCGCATCAAACAGCAATACACCCATCATTTCGGGTTTGCGGCTGTCTCTTTCCGTTAGTGGCGGCAGCTCCTGCTGGATAAACGTGCCGTTCTTTCCCTGTATCAGGAAATGGGCATTATTACCTGCTGATTCTCCGATAAACACATCATCCAGTCCGTCCCCGTTAATGTCGCCAACCGCGATGCCCGGCCCGTATTGCGACAATTTGTGGGGCAATAATTTCTGTATGTCGAAATCAATAAAATCAAATTCCTGGTGACGGAAATGGATATTACACTGATCTGTTATATTGGTGAACAGGGGAATGGAGGTATCAATTATTGGAAGGACCGGAACTGCATCTTTACTATAAACTGTTATGGACTGGTTTGATTTTACGTGCTCCAATACCTGTTGCCTGCCTCCGGGCCATTTAATAATCACAGAATCTATGAAGCTCAGGGTGTCGAGTCCAAAATGAGCCGATGCGTCTACGCAGGACAGGTATCCGCGATAAGGTGAATTTTCGCTTACCTGTATCTTACCCCGGCCATAGCGCAAGGTGGCGATGGCGCCCAGCCCGTTTTTATTCAGGCTGTCTCCACGGAAACGTATATCCAGCCAATGATTTTTGTTCATAAGGTCCGACTTGTTTTCAAAAACAAAGGCCTCATCATTGATGTTGCTGACCACATAATCGAGATCCCCGTCACCATCCAGATCAACATATACGGCGCCACTCGAAAAGGAAGGAATGTTCATTCCCCAATCGTCAGTCACGTTTTTGAACCGCAATGCGCCATCATTGTGAAAGGCATAATTGGGGATTTTTATCTGCGGTATCTGGCTGAGTATTTCTTCTTTGGAGGTGGTTTGTGAAGCCCTTTGCCGGTACATGCCAAAATCACGGTCGGTAACATCCCTGGGGTAACCGTTGGTGATCAACAGGTCCCTGAAACCATCGTTATCAAAATCTGCCAGAGAGGGGTTCCAGCTCCAGTCCGTTTCCGCAACGCCCGCGTAGAAGGCGATATCACTGAATGAAGGCAGCGATCTCTTTCCGCTATCCGTTTTCATCAGGCCATTATTCAATTGAAGGGTGTTGCGCGCATATTGAAGCATGAGGTTTCCTCCGATCATGCTTTGATAAATAAAATAATTACCGCCCGGCATATTTTTTTTCTTTCGGTAATTGTCTTCGGGATCCATGTCCACCGCTATAATATCCGGCAATCCGTCATTGTTGATATCCGCGACATCATTGCCCATGGCATTCTGGGAAGTATGTTTGAAACATTTTTTGGTCTCGTTGCTGAACGTGCCATCCCGGTTGTTGATATACAATACATCGCTGGTGAAGAAATCATTGGTGACGTAAATGTCTTTCCAGCCGTCATCATTGAAATCGGCGATGGCCACACCCAGGCCATAACCATCATCGTGTATGCCGGCTTCCTTTGACACATCCCTGAAAAAAGGATGACCGAGGGAATCGCTGCCTTCATTGCGGTACAGTTTGTCACTCAGCATTTCCGTATTTTCAATGTTATTGGTATTGAAACGGGTACTGTTGCGCTGCGCAAGCCGGGTTTCCACGAGGTACATGTCCAGGTCCCCATCATTGTCGTAGTCAAAAAAAGCAGCATGGACCGAAAACCCGGTGTCGGCCAGGTTATAGGCTTTCGCCATCTCTTTAAACACGGGAACCCCGTTTTTATCATTACCCTGGTTGATGTATAAAAGATTGGCCCTTTGGGAAGGATCTTTTTTTATAGAGGTACAAACATAGATATCGGGCCAGCCATCGTTGTTGATGTCTACCACCGACGCACTGTTGCACCAGCGACCTTCGCCGCCAACCCCCGCTTCTTCCGTTATATCCCGGAAGGTCAGAGAACCCTTATTCAGATACAGCTTATTGGATACCTGGCTACCGGTAAAATAAAGATCCGGCAGTCCGTCCCGGTTAAAATCGCCTACTGCTACCCCACCCCCGTTATACAGGAATTCCATATCCAGCGGGTTGATGGAATCATTTTCGGTCACCAGGTTATTGAATGTAATTCCCGAATGGCCGGAAGATATCTGCCGGAATAGTGTGGGTGTCTGATGGCAGGAGGCGATGCTGAAGGCAAGCACCATGATATATGGGTTTTTCAGCACGGCATAACCTGGTTATTTACCATAAAGACAATCATTCGGGATAAAATGTACCAAAGGCACCGGTTTTATTAATAAAAATAATCCGTTTGTACGGCGGCTGAAGATCTTAAATCAATCCTTTCAGTAAAGGACAGCATAGTTTGGTTCAATTAATATGTAATTTAGTACTAACATTGTTGTTTCCGGCCATTGCCTAACGCTGCTTGTGATTGAACCAGACTGCTACCATACACGAACTGCAACATGAGATTGCGCTCTACGAGGATCTGAGGGCATACCGCTCATTGTATGACCTGCTGTTCAGCAGCCTGCACCGGTTTTCGTATGCTTTTGTAAAGTCGAATGAAGCGGCTGAAGAAATTGTTTCGGACGTATTTGTAAAACTCTGGCAGATCAGGAACAGGCTGACGGAAATTGATAACTTAAAGGAATACCTGTACATAATAACCAAGAATTTCTCCCTCAACTACATCGCCAAAAACTATAAACATCCCGTTACAACGCTGGATTCCATTGACCTGGAAACCGTGATCCATATCAGGAACCCGGAAGAAATATGCATCTCGGCAGACATGGTGAATAAAATAAGACAGGTGATTCAAACCCTTTCTCCAAAATGCAGAATGATCTTCCAGCTGGTCAAAGAAGAAGGCCTGAAATATAAAGAAGTGGCCTCCATTCTGAATATCTCCGTTTTTACTGTCCGCAACCAGGTGGGCATCGCCATCAGAAAAATTGGGGAAGCGCTGCCCGACTACCTGCGTTCCACCATGGTTCATTCTCCGAAAAGTCTGTAAATATTATCGAAACGGGAATATATTGAATGGCCTTGGTACATTCCGTGGCTGATCCCTGTCTTCATTGTATAGCTATTCTTAATTATACAGCCACTCTATGATGGAAGACAGATTTTGGTTATTGATAAGCCTCAGACTTACGGGAGAAGGCACGCCGGAAGAAATGAATGAACTGAAAATGCTGCTGGACGCCCGGCCCGGCATGGGATTAAAACTGGATATCCTCGAAAATATCTGGAGGGAAAAGGATGAAGAACTTTTGGTTAACAGGGACGATGCCTTCAACAAACACCTGCAAAGGTTAAGCAATCATCTTTCGGCACCGATATTGAATTATGACACGGAAGAACAGGCGATACACAGGAAACCGTTTACCACGGACCGCCCGGTCCGTAAATACATCATCAGATGGGCGCTCACCGCCTCTGCCGCTGCCGCCATCCTGGTTTTCTTTCTTTTGTATTATCCCGGAAGAAATATTAAAAAAGGATTCTCTGCCGCTGCCCAGAATACCGTAAGCACAAAGCCGGGCTCTAAATCAAAAATACAATTGCCGGACGGAACTGAAGTCTGGCTGAACGCCGACAGTAAAATCACTTACAATGAAAATTTCCTGGGCGCTTCCCGGGAAGTGCAATTAACCGGGGAAGCCTATTTTAATGTGGCCAAAGACAAGCAACATCCCTTTATTATTCATACCCATTCCATTGATTTAACGGTATTGGGTACCGCTTTCAACGTCCGCTCCTACTCCAATGAAAAAAATACAGAGACTTCGCTGATCTGCGGCTCCGTTGAGATTTCTCTCCATAACAATCCCGATAAGAAGATTATTCTGAAGCCCAACGAGAAATTAATGGTTCAAAACGATGATTTCTCGCTTGTTCAGGGGATGGGCAAAGAGGCAAAGGCCGTCCCGGAAAAAACCGACCCGGAAAGAATGGAAGGAACAACCATGATATTGGGCAAGGTACATTTTGAGAAGAAAGACAGCCTGCCGATAGAAACCCTGTGGGTTAAGAATAAACTGGCTTTTGACAGTGAAACGCTTGAAAATGTAGCCCTGAAAATTGAGCGCTGGTACGGCGTTAAGATCGACATCACGGATGAAAGGCTGAAAAGTTATGAGTACCATGCTGTTTTTGATGATGAAAGCCTGCAGCAGGTCATGGATGCCCTGAGCAGTACCGGTA
>DASRLM010000470.1:0-2567 GCA_035648455.1 Puia sp.
GGGAAAGCCCCAGTATATTAATAACCGTATATACCTTCTGCCGGACAATATTTCTCCAGGCGATTTTGAAATAGTTATTCATCATGGGAGAGGAGGTTAATGTGGAAATACGCTAATGTGCTGATGCGGAAATGAAATACAGATGCCTTTATTACACATCAGCACATTAGCATATCAGCACATTATTTCCGCTAAGAGAATGCCGGTTTTTATATCCATATTAATCAATAGGTTATAAAAATCGTTCAAATCAAACTGTACGGTTTTGATACGCTGGATGTGCGGTAAAAAAATTGCCGGTGACCGTTTTGAATAACCGGTGACCGTTCTGAATAAATTATATCTTGTTGTCCGGACTGAAATGGCTAAGCCATTATTCGGCCTTTACAAAACCCCCTTTATCATCAAAAATGATGTCTTTTCCATGAACTTCTGCTTCATAGGATAATTTACCCTGGGCGTCCGTCACGCGTCCCGCTTCTGTAATTTTGGCTGCTTTGTAATGATCATGCACATAGGTAACTACTGATTTCGGCAATTCACTCACCGGAATGGCATTCACAATTTCCAGAAATTCGCCCGAAGGGGTGAATTGAGCGGAATGATCTTCCCCTGACTTCCCGCCCCAGTTGGCCTCATAGTTGCTTTTTTCTTTTTCCCAACTCACGCCTTTAGCCTGTGGATACTTTTTTTCAAGCGCTGACTTTACAATTGTCGGAACATCTTTGGATTTCAGGTCCTGGGACTGACAGGCAATGGCCACGAATAATAAAATGGAAGTTTGGGTAATAAACTTTTTCATGTTGTTCATTTGAGTGCCCAAGATTACCATTGGAATCTGAAGAAATGCTGTACCCTTTCTGTGACTTAAGGTAGATTATTTCGAAAAAACTAAAACCTGGAAACTTCCCGGAACCGTGGGAGGACGTTTTCCCGGTGCGCCTTTTTCGAAATCTGCAGCCGGCATAAAAACTTCGTGGTTGTCTTTATCAATGGTAATGGTCCGCGCCGATCTTTTAGAAGGAATTGAATCGATGATCTGGCAATCCCCTCCGGCATTTTCCTTTGCAATGTACAGGCTGCCTTCCCCGCAGGAAGCAAATACATAACTGTATTCCGGATCAAAAGCCACTCCATCACATCCTTCCCCGATGGGAAGCGTGGAGCTGATCCGGCCCGTGGAGGCACTCATGCCCACCAATAGTTTTTCACAGCCTGCAAACAGCATTTTTGTTTTCAGATCAATCACCAGGCCGGTCGGTCCTTCCGCAGGAGAAAGGGACCAGGTGTTCAGTACTTTTCCGCTGGTAAGATCAATTTCGCTGATGGAATTTTTGTCTTCAATATTTACATAGATCTTCCCGGCTTCATCGGACACCGCCGTTTCCGGCTTGCCCGGTACGGGTATGGTCATGGTTACCTTTTCTGCAACGGGATCTATTATGCTTAAATCATGACTTCTACCGTTACAGGTGATTATTTTTTTAGAATACGGATCATAAAATATCGCATCAGGATTTTCTCCTGCGGGAATCTGGCTGAGGATGGCGTTTGTTTTCAGATCAAATACAGTTACCGTGTTCAGCCTTCCATTGCTGGTATAACCTTTTCCGAGTTCAGGGATAAACGCGATTCCGTGCACGCCGGTGGTATTTGGAATAACGCCCAGCGAGTCTCCGGTGGCTTCATCGAGTATATTCACCTGGGTGCCGTGAGATACGTACAGCCGGTGATCATTTACGGCAATATAATCCCAGCCCCCGGAACTTTTTATGCCGAATGTTTTGGAAAGTTTGTATCCGCTGGCCGTTTGCCCAAAGGACCGGTTCAAAAAAAGAAAGGCACACATTAAACAAAGGCAGGCCGCTTTTTTGTATACCACCGGGAAAAATTTTAGGCAATGTAAAACCTAAATCTGTTGAAATCCTGAAGGATCTTTGTGGTTTCTATAAATCAGCCGAAGCATGGATGGCAAAATGATGAGTAGAATGGGAAGGGCAGCGAGAAATCCGCCAATGACAGCAATGGCCAGAGGCTGGTGTAACTGGGCTCCCGTTCCGATGCCCAGGGCCAGGGGCAATAAGGCAATGATGGCGCCAAGCGCAGTCATCAGCTTAGGTCTCAGACGCGTAGAAATGGCATATACGATCGAATGATCTACTGTACTTTCCTTCAGAGAATCCCGGAATTGCAAAAAGGTAAAAATGGCGTTTTCCCCGATGATTCCCACGATCATAATAAGGCCTGTATAGCTGCCCACATTCAGGGGGGTGCCCGTAAGGTATAAGGCGATGTAACTGCCGGATATGCCAAGAACGGCAAGGACAATGATCAGAAAGGCTATCCGGAAATCTTTGAAGAGAAAAAGGATTACGATAAACACAAGCAGGCTGGAGGCTATCAGGATCATTAATAATTCCTTAAAGGATTGCTGCTGCTCGGCATAAGATCCGCCATATTCTATGTGATAACCCTGCGGCAGGGCGATTCCGGAACCGACCTTTTTCCGGATGTCCTTAATCACACTTCCGAGGTCCCTGTTTTCCAACCTGGCCGTCACTTCACCC
>DASRLM010000471.1:0-2473 GCA_035648455.1 Puia sp.
CAATCTGATTATCTCGCGTCCTGTAACCGGGTCCAGGCCCGTCGTGGGCTCATCATACAAAATAATCTCCGGTTTTAATATCAGCGTGCGGGCAAGAGCGATCCTCTTGCGCATACCGCCGGAAAGCTCCTCAGGCATCATATCAATAGTATGTGTCAATCCAACGTCGTTCAGAGCATCCGTTACCATTGCATCCACCTCCTGCTGCGAAACTCTTATCCAATGTCTGCGTAAAGGAAATTCAAGATTTTGCCTTACCGTCATGGAATCATATAAGGCATTGCTTTGAAAAAGGAAACCGATTTTTGTTCTTATCTTATCCAATTCCTCATCATTCAAATCCGGGATATTTTCGCCAAAAACCCTAATCGTTCCTTCATCGGTCCTGAGTAGCCCGATAATGCATTTAATCAGAACTGATTTTCCCGAACCGGATTTGCCCAACACCACTATATTCTCGCCTTTGAATAATTCAAGATTAAAGTCGGTCAATACATGATTATCTTCAAATGATTTGTAGAGGTGACATACACTCATCACTGGTGCGGCCGGATTTTCTGTGTTTTCCTGAAATAGTATTGATTCCGCTGTTGCCATTTTACTTAATTCAATAAAAGCCAAGCAGGTCGGTGATTTGTACTGCCAATAAGTCGAGCACGAAAATTATTACCGAAGAGACCACCACAGCAGAGTTTGCGCTGCGGCCTACGCCTTCAGTTCCTTTGCGGCTGTTGTAACCTTTATAACAACCAATGATGCCGACTGCAAATCCAAAGAAAAATGTTTTCACAAACGCGGGAAGCACATCGTAAAACGCCAGGTTGTCAAATACCTGGGTCCAGAATAAACTAAAGCTGGTGTCGCCGCGTATATTTACGCCAAGGTAACACCCGTACAGTGCAATCGCATCACTTAACATGACCAATACCGGCAACATGCAGGTGGCCGCAAATACCCTTGTAACGACCAGGTATTTAAAAGGATTGGTACCACTCACCTCCATAGCATCTATCTGTTCGGTTACCCGCATGGAACCCAGTTCGGCCCCGATGCTTGATCCGATTTTTCCCGCAAATATCAGTGCTGTAATCACGGGGCCTATTTCCCTGATCAGGGCAATGCTGACAATGGCCGGCAATTGAGACTCCACGCCATAGTCTACCATGGAAGGACGTAACTGCATGGTAAGGACCAAACCCATAATAAATCCGGTTAACCCCACCAGGGGCAACGATTTATAACCGATAATAAAACATTGCCGAAAAAATTCGGCTACTTCATAGCGAGGCTTAAACCATTGTGAAAAAAGGCGGCCCGTAAAGCGTGAAATATCACCCGCCTCATTCAAAGCGGCATTTAAGGAAGATATCTGTTTCATTGCCAATTATTAACCCCGTTCGATCTGCGACCGACGGTCAGGGATATTTAACCATCATCCTCTTTAACCATCATCTTCTCCCGCCAAAATTTCTCATTTTATCCAATAGAGAATATGACGATCATCATCCATTGCTTTGATATCGGTCATTGCAGTGGTCGGCCGGCTGAAATATGTTTGTACTAAAAACGTATGAAAAAGATACTATTGGCATTCGACGGAACGAATTTTTCCGTTGGCGCTTTCGAGTTTGCGCGGAAAATGAATGAAGTGAGCCCCATATTGCTAACGGGCATATTCCTTCCTCAGGCCGAATATGCCAATTTATGGAATTATGGCGATGCCATGGTCGGTCCTCTCCTCATTCCGGTCATCGAAAGCAGCGAGGAGGAAAAAATGGAAAAGAATAAAGCAAGATTCAGGAAGCTTTGCCAGGACGAAGGCATTGATTACAGGGTACACGAAGACAGTTTTGATTTTGCGCTGCCAGAGTTAAAAAAAGAAACCCGCTTTGCGGACTTGCTGATTATTGGCAGTGAGTCGTTTTATGAAAATATGGGAATAAGAGAGCCGAATGAGTATTTAGAGGACGGCTTGCACGGAGTGGAATGTCCGGTCCTGGTGGTCCCCGAAAAGTTTGACTATCCCGTCACGAATGTACTTTCCTACGACGGCAGCGAATCATCTGTTTACGCTATCAAGCAATTTACCTACCTGTTTCCGGAAATGTCGGAAAATCCGACATTATTGGTTTATGCAAATAAGAAGACAGATAGTGAAATTCCCGAGGAAGTGAATATGGAAGAACTGGCCGCCAGACATTTTTCTGATCTCACAGTGACGAAGATTGATAGCAGCTCCGCGAAATATTTCGGCGCCTGGATAAGTGAGAAGAAAAGCGCTATACTAGTAAGCGGTTCCTTTGGCCGTTCAGTATTTTCCCGGATCTTCAGGAAAAGTTTCATTTCAGATGTGATAAGAGATCACAAATTGCCTGTCTTCATTGCGCACAGATAAACCTGTGTAGTTATCATGCTTTTTGCTGTATTCAAATATCTTTAAAATGAAAAAGATTCTACTTGCTATAGATGGTTT
>DASRLM010000472.1:0-7211 GCA_035648455.1 Puia sp.
TTCCTGCCCAGATTGTAGTTCAACCCTACGGAAAGGAAATTGTAAGAATCATAATCACGCGTCATGGCATGGACGGAAGGTGATCCGGTTTCCTGCCATTCGGCCCATCGATCAGATCAGTCTTGGTTACGGACACCTTATCTTCAATAGCAATATTAAACCGGTTGGAAAGTTTGATTTCCATGCCTGCACCCATCACCAGAACGGGGCGGAAAGGGGTTCCACCAAAAATACTTGGCTGGGAATTATCCCGCTGGGCCAGTGTTTCGAAGGAACCGTCCAACTTATTTTTCAGGGCCTTCTTAATTTCTTTCCTGTTGCTGTAGGTAAATCCGCCGGCACCGAACTGGGCAACGATATCGCTATAGTCATAGGGCAGGCCGGTACGACTGTCCAGAGTATTGTACAAAGTGCTATAGGTCATTAAACCAAAACCGCCCAGCGCATAAATAGCAATCCCGGATTTGGACCTGTGAAAGCGGATATTATTTAGGGTAACGAGACCCTGGAGGGAAAGCTCCTGAATGGTGGTCCGGTAATTATAAAAAACAGGGGTGTGCGCGGCTGCACTGTAGTAACGGCTCAGTACCGGATTAGCAGCATAACCGGAGTAGGAGGGTTGCCAGTTCAGGCCCTTGGCCCTCAGGTAATCATATTCCAGCCGGAGGGAGAAAACATAACCCAGCGCTTTTCTTACATGAATTCCAAGACCGAAAGTGGGAAGCCACGCGCGGACATCGCCGGAAACAGTGGACAATCCGCCTTTAACACCCAGTTCCAGTTCATTCCGTGGCTTGGCGGGAAAGGGATAAGCATTATTTAAAAATTCATTGTGCTGCGGTATCCTCCTGGATGGGTAAAGGGAGGAGTCTCGCAAATCATAGCTACTGTTATTGTCCGTGGTATTGTCCTGTGCAAAAGAAGTTGAAAGCATAACCAAAAAGAAAATCACTAGCAACGAGTACATTTTCCCTGTCATAAACTGAAGTTTGGATGAACGAAGTGAATAAAAAACAACTTTACACTTTAGCAAAAATATAAGTTAACCCTTAAACGGCAAATTTTTTATACCCAAAGAAACTGGAAACCACAGAATTATATTGGATTAGATCGAATTTCATGCCCGCGGGAATGGGTACCCCGTTCCCCAACATTTTAAAGTAGTAATTTGCCGCCACTTATTTATGCAGATAGCCCAATCCATACTTCGGGAAGAACTGGTTGTTTTTGAGAAGAAATTCCGTGAGGCGGTAAAAAGCCAGGCACCCCTGCTCGACAGGATCATGCGGTTCATTGTAAACAGGAAGGGCAAGCAGATTAGACCCATGTTTGTGTTTTTGTCTGCCAGGCTTTGCGGCCAGATCAATGAATCGACCTACCGCGCAGCTTCCCTGGTTGAGCTCCTCCACACCGCCACGCTGGTTCATGATGATGTAGTGGATGAATCGCTGGAAAGAAGAGGGTTTTTTTCCACCTATGCATTATGGAAAAACAAGGTATCGGTACTCGTGGGTGACTACCTGCTGGCCAAGGGGTTATTACTGTCCCTGGATCACGATGATTTCAGAATTTTGCAACTGCTCTCCGGGGCGGTGCGGAAAATGAGCGAAGGGGAACTGATGCAGATGGAGAAGGCCCGTTCACTCAATCTGGATGAGGCCGTCTATTTTGATATCATCCGCAATAAAACGGCTTCCCTGCTGGCGTCTTCCTGTGCCGCCGGCGCCTTTTCCACCAGCGGGGATGAACAGCTGACGGAAAAACTCAGCCGTTTTGGAGAAGCCGTGGGCATTGCCTTTCAGATCAAGGATGATCTGTTTGACTATGGTAATGAGCAGACAGGCAAACCTTCCGGAAATGACCTCAAAGAAAAAAAACTGACCCTGCCCCTGATCTATACTTTGAATAAGGTGGAAAAACCCCTGCGGCGCGAACTCATTTACATTATCAAAAATCAAAACCGCAACCCGGAGAAGATCAAATATGTTTTGAAACAGGTGATCCAGGCCGGGGGCATCCGCTATGCCACCGAAAAAATGAACCAATACCGGGATGAGGCCCTATCCATACTCTATGGCTTTGAAGACAGTGAGGTGAGAAAAGGATTGGAGGAACTGGTGAGGTTCACTACAGATAGAAAGTATTAACAATGGACAGTTGACAATGTCCGTACCGAATTGCCTTTCATTGTCAACTGTCCCTTATCAATTGTCAATTTTATGCTTAAACGATGGAATATTAAAAATGCCGGCGAGGAAAAAACAAGGGCGCTTCAACAGGCGCTAAAAATCCATCCGGCATTGTGCATGGTTTTGGTTGCACGGGGTATCGAAAATTTTGAACAGGCCAAAAGCTTTTTCCGGCCGGAAATATCCGCACTGCACGACCCATGGCTGATGAAAGACATGGACAAGGCAGTAGCGCGCATCATGACAGCGGTAGAGCGAAAGGAAAAGATCCTGATTTTCGGCGACTATGATGTGGATGGTACCACAGGCGTCGCCTGTTTGTTCCTGATGCTGCGCAGGATCTGTGATGCCGGACTCCTTGATTTTTATATCCCGCACCGTCACCGTGAAGGCTATGGAATTTCCAGGGCAGGCATCGATCATGCCAAAGAAAATGGATTCGGATTGATTGTCTCGGTGGACTGTGGCATAAAATCCGTGGACCTGGTGGCTTACGCGGCCGGCCATGAAATAGATTTTATCATTTGTGATCATCATCTTCCCGAAACCCAATTGCCTGTTGCTGTTGCCATTCTCAATCCAAAACAAACCGGTTGCCATTACCCATACAAGGATCTCTGCGGATGCGGAGTGGCCTTCAAACTCATCACTGCCCTTGCCCAAACCCTGAAATGGACGGAATCTGAATATTTCTTTTTGCTGGACCTTGTGGCCATTGCCATAGCCGCAGACATCGTTCCAATGACCGGAGAAAACCGGGTGCTGGCATTCCTTGGATTAAAAAAAGTAAATGAAGATCCCAATCACGGCATCAGGGCACTGATGCAACTGAGCGGACTAACCAACCCTGTTTCCATTACCTCGCTCGTGTTTATGATCGCTCCCCGGGTGAATGCCGCAGGCAGAATGGATGATGCCCGGAAAGTCGTTCAGATGTTCGTTTCGGATCATTTTGAAGAGGCACTTGGTCTGGCCAGGCTGCTTCATTCAGACAATGCGGATCGTAAAGAAGCAGATTTGCTCATTACCGAAGAAGCGCTGGCGATTATTGAAGCTGACGAACAGATGCGTAACCGTAAATCCACCGTGGTTTTCTGTTCGCACTGGCACAAGGGTGTTGTCGGTATCGTCGCTTCGCGGTTGATCGAAAAATATTATCGTCCAACTGTGGTGCTTACCCAAAGCGGGGAAATCGTTTCAGGAAGTGCACGCAGCGTGCAGGGCTTTAATTTATACGAAGCCATACACGGATGCAGGGAATTCCTGATTGGTTACGGAGGCCACTATGCCGCAGCGGGAATGACCCTGGCTCCTGAACACGTAGATCTTTTCAGCCGGAAATTTGAAGAAATCGTTTCAGCAACCATTGAGCCACAGTTCCTGATTCCGCAACTGAACATGGATGCCGAAATTCAATTCCGGGATATTAGTACCTCCTTTTATCATATTCTTCAGCAGATGGAACCCTACGGTCCGGAAAACACCAATCCCGTTTTTATCAGCCGCCACGTTACAGATACAGGCTATTCCAGATTGCTCAAGGAAAAACATATCCGGTTCTCCCTTTCCCAGGAAAAAACCGTCATTCAGGGAATAGGTTTTAACATAGCGGATAAATTTGAACTGCTCCGTCAGCCCGTCGATATTATTTATACATTGGATGAACAGACATGGAATGGCGTGAAGAGTTTACAGATGAAAGTTATTGACTTGAAAGTTTCAGAGCGCAACTAAGAGAGATGACGGTTGACCGATGACCGACTTTAAGTACGAATCCGCACCTGATATCCGTCATCTGTCATCGGTCAACCGTCATCCAAAAAAAATTTACACTTCCAAAATAATCTTACTCCTTCCCCCGATCAGTTCTACGCTGCGCTGAATAAAATTGGTGAGTTCATTGCCATTCAATAATCCCTGGGACAAGAGGGCCAGATCGGCCAGGTTGTGAACAAGCTTTTGTTGTTTGTCGCTATCGGATTCACCGAGAACCGTCTTATAAATCGGGTGGTTACCGTTTACGGTAAGTGTCACTTCATCCGGCATGCTGGCATAGAATGCACCCATTCCGCCATTCAAAGCGGCCATGTCTTTCATGCGACGCATGAATTCCGGACGGGTAGCTACTACCGGCAGTGCATCCGGGTTCAGTCCGCGTACATCTATAGTAATGTGCAGCGCAGGAATATCCATTTTGAATAGCTCCTTCAGCTTTCCCTCTTCTTCCTTACTCAGCACCATATCCGATGCGTCCTGTTTATCAACCAGGTTATCCACTACATCACTGTCCACCCGGGTAAAATGAACCGAATCCCATTTTGTTTCCATCTGGTTGATAAAGCCGGCATCCACTATGGTTTCCAGTTTCACCACACGATACCCTTTCGATTGTGCAGCCCGGATATAACTGTCCTGCTGAACAGGGTTGCTGGTATATATAATTACCTGTTTGCCTTCCTTGTTTTTCTGCAGGGTTTCCGTAGCGATCCGGTATTCATCCAGGGTATAAAAACAGGATCCGTCGGCATCTTCCATGATGTGAAAATGGTTGGCCTTCTCCAGGAATTTATCATCGGTCATCATACCGTATTTCACAAAAAGGCCCAGGCTCTCCCATTTCTGTTCGAATTCTTTTCTTTCTTTGCTGAAGAGTTCATCGAGTTTGTCGGCCACTTTCTTCGTGATGTGGCTGTTGATCTTTTTTACATTCGGATCTCCCTGCAGATAACTTCTGCTTACATTCAGGGGAATGTCCGGGCTGTCAATAACCCCCTGCAGCAGCATCAGGAATTCCGGAACGATATCCTTTACCTCATCGGTTACAAAAACCTGGTTGCTGTACAGCTGAATCTTGTCTTTCTGGATCTCATAGCTCTGTTTTATTTTGGGGAAATACAGGATGCCGGTCAGGTTGAACGGATAATCCACATTCAGGTGTATCCAGAACAACGGAGGTTCGTTAAAAGGATACAGCTCCTTATAAAAATCCTGATAATCCTGAGGGGTGAGTTCGCTGGGTTTGCGGGTCCAGGCGGGATGGGTGTTGTTGATCTGCTTGTCTTCGAATTTGACGGGTATCGGCAGGAACCGGCAGAATTTTTCCAGGATGGAACGGATGCGGCCGTCGTCCAGAAATTCCCGGCTGTCTTCATTGATGTACAAAATGACATCGGTTCCGCGGTCAGTCCTGGTGGTTTCTTCCAGCGTAAATTCCGGGCTTCCGTCACACTCCCATTTCACCGCAGGCTCATCTTCTTTATAGCTTTTCGAAATCACTTCCACTTTGCTGCTGACCATAAAGGCCGAGTAAAAGCCCAGGCCGAATTTTCCGATAATGGCATTTTCGTTCTGGCCCTTGTATTTATTCACGAACTCTTCGGCGCCGGAAAGAGCCACCTGGTTCAGATATTTATCCACTTCTTCGGCCGTCATCCCGATCCCCTGATCCGAAATGGTAATGGTTCCCGCTTCTTTATCCAGTTTTACCTGGATAGCCAGGTCACCCAATTCGCCCTTGGCTTCCCCGAGGGAGGAAAGGGTTCTGAGCTTCTGGGAAGCATCTACTGCGTTGCTAATCAACTCCCTAAGAAAAATCTCATGATCACTGTAAAGGAATTTCTTAATAATGGGAAAAATGTTTTCTGTCTGGACCCGGATGCTTCCTTTTTGCATAATGACTGATTTTAGCCTTGCCGTTCAAACGGAGTGCCATTGGTGGGGGGCTGACAGGATGACGGATTTTTGTTGACGGATGACGGATGAAGGTTGACCGTCTTTTATTGCTAATCCGCACCTGAAGTCCGTCAACCGACATCCGTCATCCGTCAACTATTTCCGTTCGTTTTTCAATATAAAACTATTACCTTCGCAGCCCAATTAATTTTTTTACCAAAAACAGGGAAATGAACAATTATGAATTGATGGTGATTTTTACCCCTGTGCTGTCTGAGGAGGATTTCAAAGCCACCCAGAACAAATACACGGCCTTCGTTAAAGAAAACGGCGGCAAAGTGTTGCACGACAATCCCTGGGGTCTTAAATCACTGGCGTATCCCATCCAGAAAAAGACGACCGGTTTATACTGGGTTCTGGAGTACAGTGCGCCATCCGACTTCAATGAGAAGCTGAAAATTCAGATTCTCCGCGATGAAACCGTGTTGCGTTTCATGGCTACCAGACTCGATAAATACGCCGTCGAGTACAATGCCAGAAAGAAAAGTGGTGTATCTATAGCAACTGAAAAAGCGGAGGCATAAGATGGCAAAAACAAACGAGATCAAGTATCTGACCGCGATCAAGACCCAGCAAAGGGCCAAGAAATTCTGCCGTTTTAAAAAATACCACATTCGTTATGTGGATTATAAGGACGGTGAATTCCTGAAGAAATTCCTGAACGAGCAGGGTAAGATGCTTCCCCGCCGCATCACCGGGAACTCGCTGAAATATCAGCGCAAGGTGGCCGAAGCGATCAAGAAGGCCAGGCAAATGGCCATTTTGCCGTACGTGACTGACTTATTCAAGTAACTCGTTCCGGCTCAGCCGGGACCAAATAAATAATAATGGAAATCATTTTGATCCAGGATGTGGACAACCTCGGTGCCGCTCATGAAAAGCTGAGCGTGAAGAACGGATATGCCCGCAACTTCCTGATCCCAAAAAAAATGGCCATCGAAGCCAGTCCTTCCAATCTTAAGCAATTGGACGAGAAGGTGAAACAGCAGAAAAAGAAAGAAGAAAAGCTGCTTGCTGAAGTCAATAAAGTGATCGAGGTGCTGAAAGGTTCCCCGTTGAAAATCGGTGCAAAAACCGGTACCAGCGGAAAAATCTTCGGCAGCGTCACTTCTGTTCAGCTTGCCCGCGCCATCCGCGACCAGAAAGGGTACGAAATTGACCGCAGACGCATACACATTCTTTCCGAAGTGAAAGAACTGGGTAGTTATAAGGCCAAAGTAGATTTTGGGCATGGCAATGAAACGGAAGTGGAGTTTGAGGTAACTGCCGAATAATTCCCATGTTTTGAAT
>DASRLM010000473.1:0-10383 GCA_035648455.1 Puia sp.
GGGAATGACAGGGCATTTAATATTATTGTTCAAAGACTATTTTGTTGGCGGTGGAACCTGTGGAAAATTCCCCGACTGGGTGGATGTAGGTGCGGCCTTCAGATCCCTGACCCGGTTTGTACCCGTTTTGGGAATGATCAGCGTGGAGAAAATGCAGAACAGGGCCACAATGATGGCCAGTATCCAGGTACCCTTTTCCAAAACATTATTGGTTTGCTTTACGCCCATAAACTGATTGCTGAACCCGGCCACATTTCCGGCCAGGCCGCCACCTTTGGGATTCTGGATCAGAATGATCAACCCGAGAAGAATACACACCAGTAACAACAGGATAACAAAAAAGATCATGATAAAGAGGCTTTTAACTGCTCGATTCTGGAGGCAAAATAAGCACTTTTAGGGGGATAAATCAAACTTAATTTTTGGTAAAGGGCGATCGCATTTTCATACATTCCCTGTTTGGCCAGCACTTCGGCCATGGTCTCGGTAAGAATGTCCCTTTCCTCGATGGAATTGGCAGCAAAATGCCTGATGCGTTCCGCTTCCCGCTCATCGGTATTTCCGGAAATGCTCTTGGCCGGGATTTTTTTCATCACTTTCAGCCAGTCCGTGAAACTCTTCAGCTGTTTTCCAAAACTGTCCTGGGGATTTTCCTCGAGCACCAGTTTTATTCCCTGGGAAGCGAAATAATCCACCATATGGTAAGGCTCGAATACAATGGATTCCGCTTTTTTTGCATCGAATACAGGCGTGGGCTGCGGGGTTATTTCAGATACGTGGACGGTTGATTGTTGATGGCTGATGGAGGGTTCGCTAATGAATTCTTCCGGCTCAGGCTTAAACTCCCGCCGGGATACCGGTTCAGCTTCCTGTATTTCTTCGGTTGCCCGGTCATCGGCAATAAAATCTGATGCTTCAGATTCGTTCACAAATTCCGCAGGTTCCGGATCTGTTTCCGGCATCATTTCAGACACTTCCGGTTCGGCAGCAACCTCCGGATACACTGGTTTCGGTTCTGGTTCCTGTACAAAATCAGATGCTTCATATTTTACCGCAGCTTCCGGATGCTCCGATTCCGTTTCAAATGCGTCCCGTTCATTCACAAACTCCCGATGAACCCGTTGCGGTTCTGTGTCCTGTACAAAATCAGATGATTCAAATCCGACCGCAATTTCTGCAGGTTCTGATTCCGGTATCATTATAATCGCTTCCCATTCGGTCGTAATCGCCACCGGTTCCGGTTCAACCAAAACCTCCTGTTCACCAGGGGGATGTTCAGGTATTCCGGGTTCGTTTTCAAATGCATCATGGATCACGGGAACCGCGGCAGCTTCCTGCGCATATTCTTCATTCACCGTAATTTCCTCTTCGGGTTCATGCCGGAATTCCTCATTGACGATGGGCACATCCTCCTGAACTTCGGAATAGGCCTCGTTCACCGTATGTTCCTCCTCCGTCGGTTCATAGGCTTCATTGATAACAGAGGGAACCGGATGTATATCTTCCGCGAGAAGCCATTGAAGCCAGACCGGATTATTGAAATACAAAGCTGTTTTCCGTGTCTCTTCTTCATAAGCCGGATCATTTTCCAGCTTTAATTTTCTGGAGAGCAGGTAATGGGCAACATTGAAGGAAGGAAATTCCGCCAGTACATGATGGATCTCTTCCAGGGAAATTTCTTCCAGACTTTGTTTTCCGAAAATGGAATCTAGCAGCGATGGCATTCCGCTTATCATCTGAATTCGTATTACCAGTTAGAAAAAAGTCGGTTAAAAATATCATCCGTCATATTATCCACGATCTGAGGGGTTAACGCCGCCTGGGCATCATTTACGCTCTGCGAAGCCGGAAAATCAAAATTCCTGGTGATGTCAGTTTCAAAATCCGGTGTTCCCAGTTTCTGATCATTCAGCCGGTTCTTGAGTGCAATGTGCACAGTGACGGTTAACCGGTTGGTGGCAGCCGTTTGTGCGGATACGCCTGAAGTACTCACCGAATAATCCGAAACATAAGCCGTCACATCATAGTCCACGTTATCCGACTGCACCTGGGTGAGTTTTGTCTGGTTGTTGATTTTTTGTTTCAGTTTGTCGGTCAGTTGCGGACTCAACTGTGGATCCACTATGCGCGCATGGTTCTCAATAAAACCCAGCCGGATGGTTTTCACCTCCGGTGGAATGGATACATCCTTAAATGAATAGATCTTGCAGGAACTCCCCAGGAAACAGATCATCGCCAGCAGGATCCCGGAATAAAAAGCAACCCGGGTATTATTCAGTGATGTCATATTCCTTTAATTTTCTATAGAGTGTTCTTTCGCTGATGCCCAGATCTGAAGACGCGTCCTTTCGTTTTCCCTTGTGTTTTTTCAGCGCCTTCACGATCAGTTCTTTTTCCTTATCCACAATGCTCAGCGATTCCTCCACTTCTTCATGCTGGTGGATATCGTGTCCGTTGTTTCCGTTGTTGTGGATCACCACGGGCTGGGTGTTATATGATGGCGAGTTGATTCCCGGAGTATAATGTTCCTGGGAACTGATCTCTTTCATTTCATGTACAAAAGGATTTTGTGTTTCCGCTGCAAGGTTAGGATTTTTCAATATCTCCAGAAACAATTTCTTCAGTTCGGTCACATCCTTTTTCATATCAAAGAAGAGCTTATACAAGATTTCCCTTTCGTTGGAAAAATCATTCTGCGCATGTCCGTTGGCAGACGGTACCACCATGGGAAGCCTGTTGCCGGAGGCTTCCGGTATGAACCGCCTGAGTTGCGCCAGGGAGATCAGCTTATCTTCCGAAAGTACGGAGATCTGTTCAGCAATATTTTTTAGCTCCCGCACATTCCCGGGCCAGCTGTAATTGACCAATAGATTTTTCGCGTCCTCATCCAGCTGCACTGGAGAAGTTTTATACCGTTCCGCAAAATCCACGGCAAATTTTCTGAATAAGAGCGGTATGTCTTCTTTCCGGTCGCGCAGCGAAGGCACGCGGATGGGCACGGTGCTCAGCCGGTAGTAAAGGTCTTCGCGGAATCTTCCGCGCTCAGTGAGCAACAGCAGGTCCTTATTGGTTGCCGCTATTACCCGCACATCCGTCTTCTGTACCTTGGATGAACCAACCCGGATAAATTCTCCGGCTTCCAGTACCCGCAGGAGCCTGGCCTGGGTGCCCAGGGGCAGTTCACCAATTTCATCCAGGAATATGGTTCCGCCGTTAACCGTTTCAAAATATCCTTTACGGGAATCCACCGCTCCGGTGAATGAGCCCTTTTCATGACCGAATAATTCCGAATCAATGGTTCCTTCTGGTATGGCCCCGCAGTTGACCGCAATAAACGGATTGTGTTTGCGGCCCGAAAGCGAATGGATAATTTGTGAAAATGCCTCTTTTCCCACTCCGCTTTCTCCAAAAATTAAAACCGTCAGATCGGTATTGGCCACTTGGGTGGCAACGGTGAGCGAATAATTCAGCTCCGCTGAATTTCCGATTATACCAAACCTGTTTTTTATTGACTGAAGTTCCATATTGTATCCATTAAATATCCCCTGATCATCAGCATAGCCGGCCGATCAGGGTTGCGCCGGTGCAATCCAGGATCTCTACCCGGGCATAATCGCCTTTTGCCAGGTTATGTTCCAGTTTTGGAAATACCACCACTTTATTCTGGCTGTTCCTTCCCATCCAGTCTGTCACACTTTTCTTTGAATCTCCTTCGATCAGCACCCGGCTCACACTGCCAATGTCTATGCGGTTACTGGTCTGGGAAATCCGGTTCTGACATTTCACGATTTCATCCAACCTTCTTTTTTTCTCCGCTTCCGGAACATCATCGGTGTATCTTCTTGCGGCCAGTGTTCCGGGCCGTTCACTGTAGAAATACATATAACTCATATCGAACCGGGCCTCCGTGATGAGCGACAAGGTTTCCTGGTGATCGGCTTCTGTTTCCGAACAAAACCCGGAGATGATATCAGAACTGATGCCGCAATCCGGTATCAGCTCCCTTATCCTGCGCACTTTGGCCAGGTACCATTCCCGGGTATACGTCCGGTTCATCAGTTGCAAAACCCGGTTGGATCCGCTTTGCACCGGCAGATGAATATAGTTACAGATATTTTCATGCCTGGCTATTACAAATATTACTTCATCCGTTATGTCTTTCGGATGGGAGGTGGAAAATCTAATCCTTAAATGTGGTGAAATACCAGCTACTTTTTCCAGCAGCATGGCAAAAGTCACATCCCCTTCACTTTCAGAATACCAGTGATAACTATCCACATTCTGACCGAGCAGGATCACCTCCCGGTAGCCGGTTTCAAACAGATCGGTGCATTCCCTGATCACGGAAGCCTGATCGCGGCTCCTTTCCCTTCCCCGGGTAAAGGGTACCACGCAAAAGGAACACATGTTATTGCAGCCGCGCATGATGCTCACAAAAGCATTCACCCCGTTGCTGTTCAGGCGAACAGGGGAAATGTCCGCATAGGTTTCTTCGCGGCTGAGCAGGGTGTTGACGGATTTTTGTCCCCCTTCCGCTGCTTCTATCAGCACCGGTAATGTGCGGTATCCGTCCGGTCCCACCACCAGGTCCACCAGTTTTTCTTCTTCGAGCAGTTTTGATTTCAGCCTTTCCGCCATACATCCCAACACACCGATCAGCATACCGCGATTGGCCCTTTTGGCCTGCCGGAATATATGAAGCCGGCTGCGGATGGTCTGTTCCGCTTTTTCACGGATGGAACAGGTATTGATCAGGATCAGATCTGCTTCCGCATACATGGCAGTTGCATGGAACCCGCTTTCTTTCAGGATCGAGGCCACGATCTCACTGTCAGCAAAATTCATGGCACAACCGTAACTCTCTATGTAAAATTTTTTGGCCAGGGAATGGGCAGCCGGTATTTCCGGGACGTATACCTCCCCTTGCTTTTTTTCATCGTGCTTTCTTATTGTCAATACTTCCATGGAACGTATCCCGGATTAGCAGGACTGCAAAAATAATTAAAAGAAAGGAGAAATGACAGGATGACAGGGAGGAGTTTGGAGCGGAAGACGGGGCTCGAACCCGCCACCTACAGCTTGGGAAGCTGTCGCTCTGCCAGATGAGCTACTTCCGCTTATGGAGGTTATCTTATGGATCCGTCAATTGTTTAAAAATGACGCGGTTTTTCAGCCAGCTCTTTTTGACCGGAATGATCCAGTTTTCTTCCAGTTCATTTTTGGTCTGAATGGTGTTGTTAAAATAAAGGGTATCCGCATGAATGAATCCGTTTTCCACGGCATAGGCCAGTTGGGTATACGGCAACAACTGAATTTTATCCTTCACCACAAAAGCCAGAGATTGACGGTCAAATAACCGAACCTGGAAACGGGTTTCGATCCATTTAATCAGCTTAACCGAGGAATCCGTACTGCAACCTCCGAGGGTAGTGGTCGTTTCATCGGCCATCAACAGGATGAATTGTCCGAATAAAACGCCGGCAAATCCTTTTACCGGTGCACCATGTGATTGCCAGCTTTCCACAAATGAATTTAAAACATCTTCCATTTCGAGTACTTCGGAAATGGTAAACAGGCGGTTGGACTGATAGATCCAAATGCGCGAACTGCTCTGAAAATCCACCGGCAAAAGGTTACGGTAATTGAGATTCATTGCACAAAAATAATCCTTTTACGCGGAATGCACAGGAATGCTGAATTCGTCCGGTTAAATGGTGATGACCTCTCCGTTTTGTATTTGCATCTCCAGTTGAAGCTGTTTGATCTCTTCTTTTTTGATCTGCATGTCGGTCTGGATCCTGTGTAATTCCGGTTGCAGCTTCTTTTGTTTGAGCTCAATCAGTTTCAGACTTTGTTTTTTCAACAGCCTGAGGTCCTCTATTTTCCGGGAGACCTGCTCCCTGAGCCTGATTTGTATGGCATCCGTTTTTAATTTTCCCACGGCCAGAAGGGCGCTTAATTTATTTTGCCGTAACACATCCGGCTGCAGGGTATCGATCAAAGGCGCATAGGAAAAACTGGACGAAGGCACATAGGGTGTGCCGTTCATATCGATTTCCAGCGGCAATTCGTGTTCTGCCGCTTTTTCGTTGGAGTAATTACGTATCTGGTTGCTGCCGGCATATTGCAACAGGTCACCGGCGCTTTCTTCCGCTAATTCCTGCTGAACCGCAGTTGACACTTCGGCTACAGCCGCCGGAGGGGCCATTGCGGCCGGCGAATCAGGGACTTTCAGCCTGTGCATGGCGGCTATTTTCACCCGGTGTTCCGGGGAACGCTTTACCGGCGTCTTTGACTCATGAATGATTACGGTTACGGCTGTTTTTTCCGTCACGGAAACCAGGGAAGCCGGTATTGCTGTTGTAACCGGTTTAGCAGAAACCGGGGCCGGAGCCTGTTTGGAAAACCGGGAAAAAGCATGTATCATAATAAACAGGCAAAAAGTGGCGACCAGACAAAAGGATAAGCCAGGTGAAAATGACTTCTTGCCTGAGGGGGGTTGCCCGGTCACGCGGCGAATCCTTTCCATCAGCAAACCCGGATTATCCCCGTTTGCGGAGAGGGAAAACGTATTGGGATTTTGTCTGTATTCCTCCAGATTGTATAAAGCTTCCGCATAAACCACCGGTGCCGAACAGTGCCATTGTAAAACACCATCGTCACAGGCATTTTCCCTTTCGCGCGCCACGGTATTGAAAAACAACCGGGCGAAGGGATTAAAGAAGAAAAGGGCCCGGAAAATGGTCATTCCAATATTGATGAGGTAATCATTTCGCCGGATGTGCAGCAATTCATGCAGCAGGATGGTTTCGGCCTGTTCCATGGAAAGCCGGTTCACCAGCGCCACCGGCAAAAGCACCAGCGGCTTAAGAAATCCAATCGTCTGCGCAGTATCCACCCATTCCACCAGCAGTATCCGCACCGGTTTTCGGATGTGCATGGCCGCGGAAACACGGTCGCAGAACAATTGAAGCGGTTCGGGATAAAATACATCGGAACGGCGCCTGTTCTGTTTTGATTCATAATAACCCTGCATGTACCGGCCCGCCCAGGTCAATATGGTTACCAGGTAAAGCACCGACAACACGGAAAGCAGGGAGGAGATGAAGGTTGAAACGGAACCAGGATCCGGGAAAGCGGGTATCCGGAAAAGCAAACCGGCCGTATACCCGTCTGCGGTCACCAGGCTGTATACAGACCAGGCAAACCCCGAGCCGGATAAAATCAGCGCCAGGTTGTGACGCGCGAGTGCCGTTAGTCGTTTATTGGTTGACGTTAGTATAAAATAAAAAAACCATAAAATGCCCATTTGCCAGATGCTGTTCAGGAGTGTCCAGCCGAGAATGGTCAGATTTTCCGCATTCAGAATTTGGGGCATGTGATTATTTCTTTTTCAGGTTATTATTGTTTTTTCAGGTTATTGAGCAGCTGCTGGATCTCGTCCAGTTCTTCCGGAGAAGCCTTGTGATTTCCCAGGGCATGAAGCACCAGCTCCGTAGACGATCCGCCGAACAAGTTAGTTATCATTTTTCCGATCAGGTGCTTTTGGGTTTTCTCCCTGCTCACTACCGGATGATAGATATGGGTCTTTATGGAATCGTCCCGCCCTACAAGGCCTTTTTCGTGCATGATCTGCATCAGTTTCAGGGTGGTGGTATACCCCGCTTCTTTGGTCTTGGACAGTTCTTCATGCACTTCCCGCACACTGGCCGTATTTCTTTCCCATAATATCCGCAGGATCTCCAACTCACTTTCTGTTGGTTTGATATATTTGGTGGTTACCATGGCTGTATATTTTATACAGCAAAATACGATATTATTCGTAAAAGGGAATTCATTTTAACACAAAACTTACATTTGTGCATCCGGCCGGCGCGGCCCGGATATTAAATACAGCTATATGGCAAACGAGACGGGCAAATATGCAGAGAAATACAGGATACCCGAAGGCAAATCCGTTTCCCTGAAGGACAGGCCAACGGATGAAGACGACAAGCCCATAAAAAAGGAGGAGGGCGACAAACTGCTGCAATCAGACATTTTCAAAATGACCGAGCTTCAGGGGAAATTATATGCCAATAGCCATTACAGTATACTAATCGTGATCCAGGCCATGGATGCCGCCGGAAAAGACAGTGTGGTAAAGCACGTTATGAGCGGACTGAATCCTCAGGGAGTGACCGTTACTTCTTTTAAAACACCCACGCACCAGGAACTGTCCCACGATTATTTATGGCGACATTATATTGCTTTACCAGCCCGGGGCATGGTAGGTATTTTCAATCGTTCGCATTATGAAAATGTATTGGTCACCCGCGTTCATCCGGAATATATACTGAATGAAAATTTACCCGGTATAACCAAGGTGGAGGACATCGATAAATCCTTTTGGGAAAAAAGGTTTAAACAGATCAACCATTTTGAAAGGACGCTGGTGGAAAACGGGACCATGATCCTTAAGTTCCACCTCCACGTTTCCAAAAAGGAACAAAAAAAACGGTTACTGGAAAGGATCGATGATCCGGCTAAAAACTGGAAGTTCTCCGCAGGGGATCTGAAAGAAAGGGATCTGTGGAAAGACTACCGAAAAGCTTACGAAGATATGCTGGGGAATACCTCCCGGGAAATGGCGCCCTGGTTTACCGTTCCCGCAGATGACAAATGGTTTACACGGCTCGTGATTGCCAACATCATCGTAAATGAACTGGGTAAGCTGGATCTTCATTACCCGGTTTTGACCGTTGCACAAAAAACCGACCTGGCAAAATCCAAAATTTTACTTCTGGGTGAAGAATAAAAAAGGTCCGGACTAAAGCCCGGACCCGGATAAATTTTTCGCTTTTTATTTCGTATAAGACGGCAGGGGTTTGCTGACCAGGACCACGGTCTTTTCCACTTTCTTCTGCACCTTTGCGTCTTCGTCGCGTGTATGGTGAATCTGGGCAAGGGTAGGGGCAATGACCAGAGAAACGATGGACATCAGTTTGATGAGGATGTTCATGGAAGGTCCTGATGTATCCTTGAACGGATCGCCCACGGTATCTCCTGTAACGGAAGCTTTATGTGGTTCTGATTTTTTGTAATGTATCTCTCCATTGATTTCAACTCCCTTTTCAAAAGATTTCTTAGCATTATCCCAGGCCCCGCCTGCATTATTCTGAAATATGCCCATTAAGACACCGCTTACAGTGGCGCCGGCAAGAAATCCGCCGAGGGCCTCAGGCCCTAAGATAAATCCAATGATGATCGGGGAAAGAATGGCGATGGCGCCTGGCAGCATCATTTTTTTGATGGATGCGTCAGTGGAAATGGCCACACATTTATCGTATTCGGGTTTACCGGTTCCTTCCATGATCCCGGGTATGGTGCGGAACTGCCTGCGCACTTCTTCCACCATGGCCATGGCAGCCTCTCCCACGGCACGGATGGCCAGGGAAGAGAAAATAAAGGGGATCATGCCGCCAACAAAAAGACTCGCCAGAACCTTCGCTTTATAAATATCGATTCCGGATATGCCGGCCACACCCACAAAAGCAGCAAAAAGAGCCAGGGAGGTGAGTGCCGCAGATGCAATGGCAAATCCCTTTCCGGTAGCCGCCGTGGTATTACCTACGGCATCGAGTACGTCTGTTTTTTCCCTGACTTCTTTGGGCAGTTCGCTCATTTCAGCAATACCCCCCGCATTATCGGCGATTGGCCCGAAAGCATCTATGGCCAGTTGCATGGCCGTGGTAGCCATCATACCCGCAGCAGCGATCGCCACGCCGTAAAGTCCGGCGCAGGCAAAGGATCCCCAGATACCGCCTGCCAGCACGAGAATGGGAAGGCAGGTGGATTCCATGCCAACTGCCAGTCCCCCGATTACATTGGTGGCATGACCGGTAGAGGATTGACGGATGATGGAAAGAACCGGCCTTCTGCCGATGGCCGTATAATATTCCGTAATCAGACTCATCAGGGTTCCCACACCCAGTCCCACGCCAATGGCTCCGAGTACACCCCATTTTGTAAATTCTATTCCGCGAAGGGTCATGTTGTCCGGCATGATCCAGTAAACAAGTCCCACGGAGGCTATGGCGGTCAAAATGATGGAACCCCAGTTGCCCATGTTCAGTGCTTTTTGAACACTTGCTGTATTCACACTGGCGTTTTCGCTGATTTTTACAAATAAAGTGGCCACAATCGAAAAGAGAATGCCCGCACCGGCAATCATCATGGGCAACAGGATGGGTGACATGCCGCCAAAGGCATCGTCGGATACGGTTTCCTGTCCGAGCACCATGGTGGCCAGAACCGTAGCCACATAGGATCCGAACAGATCTGCGCCCATACCGGCCACATCACCCACATTATCACCCACATTGTCGGCAATGGTAGCTGGAT